>CAZJYC010000027.1:0-31047 GCA_964550165.1 uncultured Eubacteriales bacterium | reverse complement strand
ACCCACCACCATGGGCTTCGGAGGGACGGAAACCAGCGCCTTCATTCCTCACTTGATCAAATCTTTTTTCTCATCACGGAAAAAAAGATGCTAACATACTATTTTATCGACTTGATTTTTTTAATTTTTTGCAGAAAAATAAAAAAAAGTGTGGCTCTTGGGGAAGAAACTGAAGCTTCTTAGGAGCGGGGCAGAAGGATGGGATGGTTTTCAAAAAAGAGGAATTTTCTTTGCACTTCAGCTGGGGAAATAAGCCTTAAAATTCTATAAGAATGAGGTTGGAAATTGCCGGATTTTCGGATTGAAAAGAGGATGATCAAAAAAGGATATAAATTCATTGCTGGGGTGGACGAGGTGGGGCGAGGAGCTCTTTTCGGTCCGGTGGTCGCGGCCGCAGTGATTCTTTCTGAGCAGTTGCAAGGACAAAGACTATCGGGATGGATAAGAGAAATCGATGACTCAAAAGTTCTCTCTCATGAGAGAAGAAAGAAGCTGGCCAAAATGATCTTGGCCAACGCAGCGTCTGTGGGCGTAGGATTGGCGACGAATTTAGAAATTGATCGGGAGAATATATACTGGGCTTCGTTAAAGGCCATGAAAAGGGCGGTAGAGAACCTGAACATAGTTCCAGATTTCGTCTTAGTTGACGGATTTAGCCTAAATAATGTAAATTATCCCCAGAAAATTGTGCCTCAAGGTGATAAAAAGAGTACTTCCATTGCAGCAGCTTCAATCGTGGCGAAGGTCTTGAGAGATGAAATGATGGTTCGTTTGGATAAAATTTTTGAAGGCTATGCCCTCTCCAAAAATAAAGGTTACGGGACAAGAGACCACTTCAGAGCCATAAGAGAAAAAGGTCCGACACTCTTCCATCGGCATAGCTTCAATCTTGGGTCCGAGTGAGATGAGTTCTGATAAAGAAAGAGCCAGAATTGTAGAGCTTGCGGAAAAATATGTCAAAAAAGGCAAGCTCCAAGAAGCCATTATAGAATACAGAAAACTGCTCACAGGGACCGCTCAGGATATCGGCTTCAGGAATATCATCAGCGATTTGTGCTTGAGAATGAATCATAAGGTCAAAGCGGTTGAAGAGCTAAACATCGTTGCCGCCTATTACGACGACAGAGGCCTCTATTCCCAGTCCATGGCGATATACAAAAAGATCATCAAATTAGCTCCAGAAAACGCCGATGCAGCCAAGAAATTAGCCGACCTTTATTTTAGTCAAGGATTTCTTTCTGAAGCCAAGGCAGAATATTTAAAAGTGGCCAGGGACCTAAGAAGAAACAATCGCATCAAGGAAGCCATTTCTCTGTATGAAAAAATCATGAAATTGGACAAGAGGGATAATCAGATCAAAATCACCCTGGCAGATCTCTTCACAAAGGAGAAATCCTTCGATCAGGCCATAGACCTTCTCAACGAAGTCGCTGAATTCAAAATCCGGACAAACGCACTCAAAGAAGCCCGTGATATCCTGAACCAGGCCAGGAAACTCCGGGAGGATCATCCGCGGACGCTGAGCAATCTGATTGATCTTCTCAAGAAAGAAAACAAGAAGAAAGAAGCTTTAGGTCTGGTCAATGATATCCTGAAAAAGGACGGGACGAACGTCAGCGCCCTCAAGATCTTGGGGAATTTCTATTTCGAAGACCAAGATTTTAAAAAAGCTGAGGAGATATTTTCAAAGGCCGTTTCCCTCCGGCCTAAGGATGTTGAAGCGCGAGTCAAACTTGGGCGGATCAGTATTCATCATGATAATCTTGATCACGCTTATGAGCTTTACGAGCCTCTCATTGAGGTTTTAATCAAAAAGCAGAAGTTCGAGAAGGCCATTGGCCTTTTGGGGCTCATCCTTTCCTCTCGAAAAGTCCATATTCCCACCTTAGAAAAGCTCGTTGCCATTTATCGGTCCACGGATAATAGAGAAAACCTGGAGATTGTCGCCAGAGTTCTTCTTGAAGAATATTACAAGATAGGTTTGTTCAAAAAATCCTTGCCCCTCTTAAAAAACCTCGTTGAGATCTGCCCTGATGATTTAGACCTGAGAATGGAATACGATAGAGTGCGAACAGAACTTGGTGTTTCTGAAGAGGAAATAGCGGCAGAGGCATCGACTGAAATCGAGACGGAAGCTGAGATGCACACAGAGGTCGAGAAAGAATTCAGAGAGCCGGCTATGGAGGAGCAAAAAGAGGAAGAGTTCCTGGAGAAAGAAGAGTTCAGAGAAGTTGCGGAAGAAGCCAAAGAGCCAGAAGTGCCCGTCGTGGAGAGAGAAGCCGAAGCCCCTCCTTTCGAAGCGGAAAAAGGAGTTGAAGCCCCGCCCCCGATGGAAGAAGAAAGAGTCGAGATTCCTGTGGAAGAGGAAAAGGTGGTCGAAGCGCCTTCGTTCGAACCTCCTCCAGTCGAGGTGTCTCCTCCTGAAGCGCCTTACGCCGAAGAACCTCCTAAGGCCAAAGAGAGAGTCGAGATTCCTGTGGAAGAGGAAGTCATTGAAGCCCCTCCTCAAGCTCGAGAAAGGGGCTATACAGAGTATGAGGAAGGCTCCAGGGAAATGCTCGAGATGAATTTGACTCAGGCTGACTTATATATTGAACAGGGGCTAGTCAGAAATGCGCGAAGAATTCTGGAAAACCTGAGGCTCCAGTTTCCAGACGACCCGAGAATCGACGAGAAGCTTGCGGTCATCCGAGATGCAGCCTCGGCAGTCAGCGAGGATGAAATTTTGCAGCGGATAGGAAGCATCGCCAAGAAGGAAACAAAACTGTTCAAGAAAAAACCTGATGTGCCGAAAGAAAAGGAGGAAGGGAAGTTTACCGCGGCTGACATTTTTGGCAATACAGGAATCATCACGGACGAGTCCGGCGGGGATGGGAAGAAGTATTACGATTTCGCAGAAAGAATCGATGAAGAGCTAGAAGCGATCAAGGCCATCTTCGAGCTTCAATTGAAGGGGAGCACAACTTCTGTTGAGAAAAGCCTTGCTGATATCGTTTCAGAATTCCGAAAGGGTGTAGAAAAGAATGTCGACAAGAAAGACCATGATAGCCACTTTAATTTGGGCATTGCTTTTTTGGAACAGGGTCTTCTGGATGATGCCATAGAAGAGTTTAAGCTGGCCTCGACAGATGAGAAATCGAGTGTGGAATGCTACAGCTTGATCAGCAGCTGTTACAGAAAGAAGAAAAATTTTCAGGAAGCTGCGAATTGGCTGGAAAAAGCCCTAAAAATTACAGGGAAGGGATCCGGTCAATTTCTAGCACTAAAATATGAATTGGCTTCCTGCTATGAGGATCTGGGCGAGGCTGAAAAGTCCTTGGCCATCTATAACGAAATCAGAAAATTGGATCCAGAATACAGGGATGTGGCTAAGAAGATCAAGGCGCTGAGCAAAGGCGGGTGAAAAACACAAAACTCTGGCAGTCCGCTTCCGATATCTCCCTTGACTCGTGACATTCCTTCCATGTTTGAGGTTTGTCCTCTTTTTTCTCTAGATTTTTGACTTTTGCCATTCTGGGCTGCCCTATTTTCCGGGGGAATTGTTAGGCCTTGATTCGCAGATACGCTTGATTTGTCTCATGAGAAAAACCACTCAGAACAATCGTTATTTTTTTCCTACGAGGCCTGGTTTCAAGGCGAGGCTGCAGTTCGTGACAGGATGAAAGGATTTGGAATTTCCGCAGGATGACTCTTTGCTGACCAAACTCATGGATTTGGTGAGGGAAGAAATTCCTTCTTCGCGGGCGACTCTTCTCTTGGTCAATGATAAGAAAGAGATCGTGTTCCATGGGCGACGACAAATAGAATCTCCTGATAACGACCTCATCAATCGGGATGTCGTCAAAAAAGCCCTTGAAGTAAAACATCCGATTATCCACGATCTGAAAGAGAAGGGCTCTTTCTGGGTCCGGGAGAATAATCCAAAGACGATTCTGTGCCTTCCTCTCGTCATCAAGACTCAACCTGCAGGAGTTATCTATCTCGAGAGAAATCTCGGCTTCGGTCCTTTTTCCAAGGACAATTTAGAATTTTTAACGGCCATCTCAAAAGCCATCAACTTGACTCTAAGAAACAATCTTGGATTTCGAGTGATCGGCAGCGAATCGGAGGTTTCACATTCTTTGCTCGTTGGGCAGAGCGAGGCTTTCCGCCGCATCATGGCTTTGATAGACAAAGTGAAAGATAGCGATGCGCCGGTGTTCATTTGGGGGGAGAGCGGGACAGGAAAAGAGCTCGTTGCCCGGACAATCCACCAAACCGGAGCAAGAAAAAAAGGAAAATTCGTCGCTATCAATTGTGGAGCGATTCCTGAGCTTCTTCTGGAGAGCGAATTATTTGGGCATGTGAAAGGGGCATTCACTGGGGCTGTGAAGGATAAACCTGGATTGATAGAAGAAGCTGACGGCGGCACGTTTTTTTTGGATGAAATTGGTGACCTTTCTCTCCATCTCCAGGCAAAGTTGCTCCGTCTTCTTGAAGAAAAAGAAATAAGAAGAATAGGGGAGACGAGGCAAAGGTCAGTCAACGTCAGGTTCATCAGTGCTACAAACAAGAATATCGAAGAGGAGATGAAGCGGGGCAATTTTCGTGAGGATCTGTACTATCGCCTCAAGATTATCTCCATTGAATCTCCTCCGTTGAGAGAGAGAAAAGAAGACCTTCTTTTTCTTTTGAATCACTTTCTCGAGAAATACTGCGAAGACATGAAGCGCGAGCAGCCATTTTTTTCGGCCCAAGTTTTAGAATTTCTGATAAATTATCCTTGGCCGGGAAATGTGAGAGAACTGCAGAATGAGATCCAGCGCTGCCTGATTCTTTGCGGGGACGACAACGTTATCAAAGAAGAACATCTTTCTTTTAAAATCGATTCAAAAAGGCAAGGCGCTTCCACTTCTTGCAACTTTCTCCTAGCAAAGGCTGAATTTGAGAAACAATTCTTAAACCAGGCCCTGGCCCGCCAGAATTACAGCCGGGCCAAGACCGCGGAGGATATTGGATTGAGCCGGCAGGGCCTTTTTAAGCTGATCAAGAAGCACGGGATCGATGTTCCTAAAAAGGGGATCAAGTCTTCAACTTTGTTATCGGCTAAAGAAAGGAAAAAATGAAGATTGAAGACCTGACTCCTTTTTGGTAAATTTATGTTCAAATGCAAAAACATGAGAAAAAGCATATCTTTCAGCTTGCTTGTCCCTGTTGCCGGAGCACCCTCTGGGTCGATCCCATCGCTCAAGAAGTGGTTCAAGTTGAGGAAAACGGCGGGAAGAAAAAGGAATCGCTGGAGGAATTACTCCTGAGGGAAAAAAAGAAAAAGGATGAGTTCGAGCGCAAGTTTGAGGCGACAGCAGAATTGGCAGTGAAAAAGAAGGAGAAAGCTGAAGAGGGATTCAAAAAGGCCCTTATCCGGGCTCAGAAGGAAAAAGAGCCCCAAGAGTAGGCTCAGCTGCCAATTTGGGTCTCATCGTCCCTGATTTTTGGGGCCATGGTGAATTTTGTGAAGCCAAAAATGATCAAGATAACGACAGCGGCGTAGTTCATGACAGCCCAGGGAAGGTAAGAGAAAGCCGAAACCCCTATCGTTCCTTTGATATAAACGCCGGCCATGCTCCAGGGAATTAAGGGGACGATGATCGCTCCGCTCTCTTCGATAATCCGGGATAAATTTTTTGCCGCAAGCCCTCTTTTCTTGTAAACAGGAGAAAGCAGCTCTCCAGGAATGATCATCGAGAGGTATGAACTCCCCGTGACTATGGCGGTGATGATGGCCGAATTGACGGTAGTCAGGACAATGCTCCAGGTCTTGTTGGCAAATCTCATCACCCGGTCGAGAATAACGGCCAGAAGACCCGTGCGCTGCATGATGCCTCCAAAACTGAAGGCTGTGAAGGCCACGAGCTGCGTTTCCATCATGCTCATCATTCCGCCCCTGGAGATGAGCTGATCCACCTGCGAGACCCCGGTATGGGCTTGGTAGCCGGTGTTCATGGCTGTGGCCACTTCGACGACAGTGGCTTTCTGAAAAATGATGGCCAGAGCGCCGGCCACAAAGGAAGAGAGCAACATTCCGGGAATGGTGGGTCTTTTGGTAAAGGCAAAGTAAAAGACGACGACCATGGGCAGGAGGAGAAAGATGTTAAATCGAAAATTCGACTTGAGTGTTTGGACGATAACAGTCATGGTCTCAGATTCCACTTTGTCGCTTCTGTACTTGAGCCCGGCCAGAAAATAGACCAGCAGTCCAATCAACCAGGCAGGAGTGGCCGACCAGACCATGTGCTTGATGTGGTCGAAAAGGTTCGAGCCTGCCGCCACAGGGGCAAGATTGGTCACGTCCGAAAAGGGCGACATCTTGTCTCCGAAATAGGCGCCGGCGACGATCGCACCGGCAGCCGGGGCAAGGGGGATGCCAAGACCCATGGCAATGCCGATAAAAGCCACGCCCAGAGTGCCGATCGTCCCCCAGGATGTTCCTGTGGCTAAAGAGGTGATGGAGCAGACAAAACAGGCGGTCACAAGGAAATATTTCGGAGAAATGAGTTTCAGCCCGTAATAAATCACCATGGGGATGGTGCCGCACGCGATCCAGGAGCCGATGAGAATACCGACGCAGAGCATGATCAAAATCGCGGGCATAGCCTTGTGGATGCTGTCCACAATTCCCTGTTCCATCTCTTTCCATTTGAAACCCAAGATAAGGCCCAGGCATCCTGTGATGAAAGCGGCGACAATGAGCAAAACCTGAGGCCTGATATGGTAAATCCCGTAGCCCACTCCGAGAAGAATCCCCATGGCGATCAAGGGGATGAGAGCCACGACAAGGGTTGGTTCTTTCACTCTTCTTGTTTCGTTTTCTGTTTCTTTTTTCATGAGTTTTTCCTTTTTGATTGAAAATCCAAAATTTTTTTAAATCTCAAAGTCTGAGGAAAATGTTCCTCTGATGATGAGCTTTGTGTTGGACATCATCATCCGTCCCTTAGCCAGAGAATGGATTAAATTGTAATCTTTGTCGAGTAAAATCAGATCAGCATCTTTGCCAGCTTCGATCTTCCCCTTTTGTTCGAGCTTGTAAAAGGTGGCAGGGTTGGAGGAAAAAAGTTTAATGGCGTCTTGGAGGCTCAGAATGCCCTTTGCCACCAGAAAACGGAAATTTTTGAGAAGACTTTTCTGGGTAGCAATAGTCAGACCGGTCAGATTTCCCTTTTTATCAAAGACAGGCATACTCCCGTTGCTGTCTGAGCTGACTGTGATCTGGTCCAGGGAAGCCTTTTTTTCAAGGGCAATTTCGACCGCTTTAGCTATGGTTATCTCACGGCTGGTATGATTTTCAGGGTTATCCCCTGCTGTCAAGTCAACATACCCCCCCTCCCGCACGAATTCGACCGCTTCTTCAAGCAGCTCTTGATTGCGGTTGACATGAGTTGGAATGACCTGGGTTGGAGGAATTTCTGTCTCCTTGATCAAGCGGAAAAGCATCTCAAGCTTACGGGGCCCGTCACCAACATGGAGGTGGAGCACTCCAGCCTTTCCTCCAAGCATCCCCCCTACCCGGCATTCGGCTGCCAGCCTGGCGACTTCTGTGAAGAGGGGCTGGGAGGAGCGGTGGTCGGAAATGGCGATTTCCCCGGCTCCGATGACTTTATCGATGAGGATAAGGTCGGAGCGAACGCTCCCGGTGATGGTCACCACAGGAATCTGGTAGGACCCAGAAAAAATATAAGTTGTGATACCTTCCCGCTCCAGAGCTCTGGCTTTAGCCAGGAGCGACTCCATATGGCGGGTTGTCCCGTCTGTTCCCAAGCAGCCGATAACCGTGGTGACTCCGCTGGAGATGATGTCCTCGATTTTTATCTCTGGCGCTCGTGTCGTCGGACCGCCTTCTCCGCCGCCGCCTAAGATGTGGACATGGCTGTCGATCAAGCCTGGAATGACAATTTTCTCTGAGGCATCAATCCGTTGGACATCGATTCCCTCGATTTTTATCCCGCCGGGCTCGCTGATCGCACCGATTTTACCGTCCAGAATCAGGATATCCTTCTTGCCCAGGGGCAGAGGGGAGAAAACCATTCCTTTCTGAATTAGGGTTATCATCCTTTCCTCCATCACGAAGACATTGATGAGAGAGTTTTGCCGAGAAAAATTTTTCTGGGCTAAATTATCATGATTTTCTCCGGGTTTCAAGCTGCTTCGATTCCAACGAACCTGTTTTGAGAGAATTCCCAATTCCATTAAAAAAGAGCTTTTCGGGCATATCTAGAGATTTTTGAGAATAGCTTTGCTCCCCATCGGATTTTTAATGCCATTCTCCGTTCGCTCTTCTCGGCGGCTGCGCAACGCTCCGGGTAAGCGGTCCGAAAACACGCAGGATTTCCCTCACCTGGCGAAGGCAGAATGGTGAGAAGGTCGTGTGAAAGGCTGAGCGGGCAAGGTTCCTCGACCGAAGGGAGAGGAGAGCGAAGCCTTGAACCGAGCCGCTTTTGGCTCGCTGGGACAAAAGCGGCGTACCTTCGAGCCAATCTGCCTGAGCCTTCAAAGTGCTGGTGCTCATTTTGAATTTTTTTTTAACTTTGATTAGAATAGAAGCATAGTTTAAGACCATGGCTACGTTAGAGGAAGAATACAGAAAAAGAGAGCCTGTCGTTAAATGGCTGAGCACTCTGGCTCTGCTCGGGAAGAAAATTGCGGTCAAAGGGCAGGAAAATTTTCTTCGGAAAGGACCCAACATTTTGGTCGGCAACCATATCGGCTCCTATAAAGATATTGCCACATTAATCAAAATCGTTCCCAGGCCGATTTTCTTCACGGCCAATAAAATGATCTTCAGCAAAAACGAGTTCAACCATCTCATCAGGAAACATGCGCAGAGACACCTGAAAAACTTCGGGCTTTTTCTTGATCTTGTTCTCAGCCCGCTCAAATCCCTTTTTGTCAATTATATCTCGAGCAACATCGGTGAAGTGGGTACAGTGCCTGTGGACTTTTATGGCGGAAAAACCCTGGCTGTCGAGTTATGCCAGAATCATCTCCGAGCAGGAAGGACAGTGGTCGCTTTCCAAGGCCGAGGTCGGTTGGGAAAAAAGGAGCAAAATCCTTATGTAAGCCAGTTCAGGAGAGGGGCTTCGATCATGTGCTACAATCTCTACCAGGAAGGAATTCCTGTGCCTGTCACTCCTATGGCCATGTTCGGGACCCATTTTCCTTTTCTGATTCCGACAAACATAAAAGTCAATGTCGGCGAGCCGATGTATATCTCTGATTATTGGAGTAGCGAGTTTTTTGAAACCGTGGAAGAGTTCAGATGTGCTCTGGAAAGGAGAGTAAGAACCCTTCTGTTCGAGCTTCTTACGAAGTCAAAAAGTCGCTAAAACTCAGATAAGAAACTTTCCATCTCTGGCGATATATTATTCTTAAATCTTCTTTCTATTCTTGCCCTGCATACCGTGAGAGGACATCAGAGTTTATTTTAAGGAAAAGGTCGTATTTTATTTTCACGCCTTTTTCTTTTCTCCATTTCATCATCAGAGAGTAGAAAAATTTATTTTTTTGGGCATCCAGCAACTTTTCTTTTTCGGCTTCTTTTTCCTTTTCAAAATCTTCCGGAGTGACTTCTTTTCGATTCAGCACCTTGATCAAAGCAAAACCGCCGTCAAACGTGATAGGCTCGCTTCCTTCATTGAAAGGGAGTGAAAAAGCCTGCTCATCAATTTTTGAGTTTTCACCGACGATGCTTAAATATTGTCCCCGTTTGTGCTCCTCGACAGTCCTGTATTCGAGCTTGTATTTTTCAGCCAATTTTTCAAGACCGGTTGTTTTGAGTTCAGACCGGACCTTCTTCATTATGTCCAAGGCTTCTTCGTTCTTTTTTAAAGCTTTGAGCTCCTCCTTGACTTCATTCTCCACTTCTTCAAGGTTAGCCAGCCGAGGAGGCTCGATCTTCTCCAGTTGGACAATCCCTACACCTCGGTAAGTGTAGAGGGGAGCAGAGATCTGCTTCTCCTGGAGCTCGAAAAGAGTGGTGCCAATGACGCCGGAAGAGTCGATGTCGGGTAAGACCTCTCCTTCCTTGAGATGGCCGGTGCCTTTGACTTCAAAGCCACTTTGTTGAGCAGCCGCAGCGAGGCTTTTCTCTTTCCGAGCGCTTTTCTCCAGATTTTTGACTTTCTCTTCAGCCAGTTGTCTGGCCTCTTGGTCTTCGAGAATACTCTTGATTCTTTCTTTGACCTGTTCAAGCGGCCTGGTCGAAGGGGGCTTTTTTTCGCCGACCTTAAGGATGGAGACGCCATCATTGAGCTCCAAGATCTCTGAGACATCCCCTTCAGATAGCCTTTCAATTTCTTCCTGCTCTATAGGAGCTAAGGTATTCCATTCATAAAGACCCCATTCCCCGCCCTCCGCGGCTTTTTTATCCTTGGAATATTTTTTAGCAAGTTCACCGAAGTCTTCGCCGCTTTTCGTTTTCTCAAGAATGTTTTGGGCTTCAGCCCGGACAAGGTCTTGCTCTTTCCCTTCAAAAGGGAGAAAGATTCTGCTGACTTTCACCGCCTCAGGCTCTTGGAATTGTGAGAGATTATCTTTGTAGTATTTTTCAATTTCTGCTTCGGTCAGCGTGATGTCTTTTTTCAGGTCGTCCGTTTTGAAAAAGACGAGGGATCCTTGTCTTTCTTCCGGAATTTTGTATTTTTCCTTATTTTGTTCAAAGTGTTCTTGAATTTCGTCCGGCGAAGGCTCCTGTTCAAGCGGGATCGTGTTTGTTTCAAGGACAACATATTCTAACTTTGCGGATTCATTGCCGTTTTTATAGTCTTTCCAAACTTCTTCTGGGGTGACGGAGATTCCGGATGTGACGACGTCGATAAGTTTCTTGATGACAATCTCTTTTCTTGTGCTCTCTTCAAAAGCTGAGATCGGAATTCGATTCCAATTCAGAATTCTCTTGTATTCTTCGAAACCGACAAATTTTCCGTCCCTCTGGAAGACGGTTTTGATCCTATCCTGGATTTCCTCATTCGTGGCTTCTATGCCCATATCCTCAGCGACTTGCAGGAGGAGGATTTGCTGGATGATCTGTTCCAGAACCTGCTGGGGGATATTGAGCTGTTGAATCAAGTTTCTATCGAGCTGCTTGAATTCCTCCTTCAAGCTCTCAAGCCTTTCTCTGAGATTCTGGTAATAGAGATCCGCGGAGATTTTTTCTTTGCCGACGGAGGCCAGAGTCGAAGCCGTTCTTGCTTCCCCTAAGCGGCCGGCACCGCCCCAGACAGCAAAGATGGCGATGACAAAGGCCGCGATCACGATCCATAAGGTGGGAGCGAGGGATTTTACGTTTTTTCGCATTGCTTTTAACATGGTTTCACCTCAATGACTTTCTTCTCCATCAAGAGATAAAGATGCTTGACACGGTACACCCGAGCTTGATGCATGGTCACTCTTTTAAGAGATTCCTGGCGATGACCAGCCTTTGAATTTCCGAAGTGCCTTCATAGAGAGTGAAGACTCTGGCATCCCGGTAAAGCTGCTCAATTAAGAATTCCCTGGAGTAGCCATAACCGCCGTGGATCTGCAGAGCCAGGTAGGCAATTTTGTTCGCGGCTTCGGAGGCAAAGAGCTTGGCCATGGATCCTTCTTTGGTGAAAGGTTTACCTTGATCGCATAGACTCGCAGCCTTATATGTGAGCAGGCGGCCAGCATCGGTGAGAGTGGACATGTCGGCAATCATGAACTGTATGGCCTCGAAGTCAGCAATTTTTTTCCCAAAAGCCTCCCTCTGTTTAGCGTACTGAACGGCCTCTTCCAGGGCTTGAGTCGAAAGGCCAACCGCTTGCGCCGCAATTCCGATTCTGGAGCAATCCAGACAGTGAAAAGCAATGGTCGTTCCCTTTCCCTCTTCGCTCAAGAGATTTTCTGCAGGAACCTGGCAATCCTCCAGAGCGAATTCTGCTGTCAGAGAAGAATGGAGGCCCATCTTGTCTTCAATTTTTGAGACGCGAAAGCCTGGAAAATTTTTCTCGATGATAAAGGCACTGATTCTGTTTTTACCGGAAGCTTCTGTCAAAGCAAAAAGAATGGAGGCGTCGGCATCGCTTCCGCTGGTGACCCAGGATTTTGTTCCGTTTAATACGTAATTGTCTCCTAGGCGAACGGCTTTTGTCTTGAGGTTGGTGGCGTCTGAGCCTGCACCCGGCTCTGTCAGTGAGAAGGCCCCCAGGATCTCTCCTCTGGCGGCTTTAGCAAGATATTTTTTTTTCTGCGCCTCGTTTCCGAACTTTGAGATGGAATAGCAAAAAAGCGAACAGTGGACACTGATGATGACGGCCAGCGACGGAGAGGCGCGGCCGATCTCCTCCAGAGCAAGGACAAAAGAAAGGTAATCTGTCTTTGTTCCCCCGTATTCAACCGGCACAGTCATGCCCAGGACTCCCAATTTGGCCAGCTCTTTCAGGAGTTCCCAAGGAAATTCGCGCTTTTGTTCCAAGGCTTTTGCTTTGGGGGCAATCTCCTTCTGGGCAAACTCCCTGATCATTCCTCTGAGGAGATTTTGCTCTTCTGTGAGTTCAAAATTCATTGTTCCTTCTTCGGTTTTATTATCCCTTTCCCCTGAAGAAAGGAAAAATTTCTTGATTGCTTAAGAATTAAGTTTCTTCTGAAAGAGTGGGAAGAGACGGTCATACGTTGTTTCAAGATCTTCGATCATCACCTTGGTCTTGCCGACAAGAGGCATGAAGTTAGAATCCCCAGTCCAGCGCAGTATGATATGGAGGTGGCAGTGGTCCGCGACTCCCGCTCCAGCACTGTGCCCCAAATTCATCCCTGTGTTAAAGCCATGAGGCCGGTATTCCTTTCTTAATATTTTCAGGCTCATCTTGAGCAGGTCTGTCATTTCATCGGTCAATTCTTTTTTGGCCCTTTCGAAAACGGCAATATGCTCGTAAGGAGCAATCATGATGTGGGCAGGAGTGTAGGGGTATTTGTTCAAGACAATGAAGTTGTGAGCGCCTCTGTAGAGAATGAAGGCCTCCCTGTCCGATTCGATTTTGAGCGCCCGGCAAAAAATGCATCCTTTCATCTTCAATATCTTCCGGACATATTCCTCGCGCCAGGGAGCAGATATGTACTGCATTATTTGTTGTTGATCTTATTCTTCAAGATTTTGCTCGGCTTAAAGTACAAGACCTTTTTCGAAGGGACCTGGACCGGTTCTCCTGTCCTGGGATTTCTTCCGGCCCGTGAATTTCTCTGCCGGAAGCGAAAACTGCCGAATCCCCTCAATTCTATCTCTTCTCCTCTCAGGAGTGCTTTTTTGATTGTGTCAAAGAAAAGGTTGACGCCTGTCTCAGCCTCCTGTCTCGGGATGTTCATTTCCTTGGAAATTTTGTTGATTAAATCAGCTTTTATCATCTTTTTCCTCCTTTTTTATGGCTTTCTTTGGAGAACGAATTTGTTTGAGCTGGTCTTTAAAGACATCGCCTAGAGTTAATTTTTTGTCATAATTCTGGATATATTTTTGATATTCCAGCTTCTGGAGCTCCAATTGGGCATGCTTAAAGCTGAGAGAGAGTTTTTTCTCTTTGGGATTCATTTTTATAATCTTGGCCAAACGCTCGTCTCCAAGGGAAACGACTTCTTCAGGCTTTTCAACTTTTTTCTCATCCAATTCTGAAAGGAAGACGATGCCTTCAATTCCTGGAGTTATTTCGACAAAAACACCAAAGTCCGTTAGACGGACAATCTTCACCTTGACAAGGTCTCCAACCTTCTGTCGGCGGAAAAAGTCTTCCCAGATATCGCCCTCGAGCTGTTTTATGCCAAGGGATAATTTTTGCTTTTCCACGTCAATGTTGAGAATGACAGCTTCCGCTTCATCGCCCACTTTTAGCTTTTGAGAAGGATGTTTGATTTTTTCCCAGCTGATATCCGAGATGTGAATCAGGCCCTCGACCCCTTTCTCCACTTCCATGAAGGCCCCGAAGTCGGTGATGCTGGTGATCGTACCCTTGACCCGAGAACCAGGACTGTATCGCTGCCTGAGAAGCTCCAAAGGATGAGGTGTCACCTGTTTGAGGCCCAATGAGATTCTTTTCGTTGATGGATTGACATCCAAAACAGAAACCAGAACCCCTTCTCCCGGGCTGAGGACTTTTTTGGGATGAACAAGTTTTCGCGACCAGGTCAGGTCGGAGATGTGGATCAAACCTTCGACCCCTTTCTCCAGTTCGACAAAAGCTCCAAAATCCGTCAGGCTTACGACCTTGCCCGTATATTTTTGCCCGACCTGATATTTCTGTTCGATATTCTCCCACGGGTCCGGGGTGAGCTGTTTGTAGCCAAGCGAGATTTTTTCTTCCTTTTCGCTAAAGTCGAGAACCACAACCTCAACTTCATCTCCGACCTTGAACACGTCTGAAGGGTGCGTGGTTTTTCCCCAGGACATGTCGGAGACATGAAGAAGCCCTTCCACTCCACCCAGGTCGATGAAAGCACCAAAATTTGTCAGAGATCTGACTTGACCTTTGAACTTTTGTCCTCGACTGAGCTGTTCGAAGATCTGCCTTTTTTTCTTCTCCTTTTCATCCTGGAGGAAGAGCTTTCGGGAGAGAACAGCATTTTCGCTTTTTCTGTCAAATTTGATGACTTTGAATTTGTATTTGTTCCCGATGAGCTTTCCAGGGTCTTTGACAGCCCTGATATCGGCATGGGAATCGGGAAGGAAGGTCTCGATTCCGACATTGACCTTGTATCCACTTTTTATTTTTTCCATTATTGTTCCCATGATCCAGGATTTATGGGCAAAAGCCCTTTCCAGGTTGTTCAACGCGGTCAGAATGATGGCTTTTTTCCGGGAGAGGATGAGGTACCCTTCCCTCGAGTCACTCCTCTCCAGGATGGCTTCGATTTCGTCGCCGGGATGGAGTTCTTTGATATCCTGGCTCTTGTCAAAATCCTCGATGGGGATGACGCCTTCAGACTTAAACCCGATGTCGACCAAGACATGGGCGGGTGAAATTTTGATCACCTTGCCCCGGACTATTTTTCCTGGGGCTAGTTCTTTGGCATGGAACTGGTACTTATCCAACAGGGTTTCGTAGTCCTCAAAAGTGATTTTTTCTTCTTTATCTACTTTTTTTCTTATCTCTGACATTGGACGATATTCTCCCTTTGAGATGGGTGTTTGAAGCTCGCTTTGATCTTAGCCACAGCCTCTTGGATCGCCTCAGGAGGAGTGGACGCACCTCCTGATAGGCCAATTTTTTTTGCACCTTCGAGCATTTCTGGGATGATTTGCTCTGCACTTTCGATAAAGAACGTGTTGGGTAAGATCCTCTTGGATATTTGGTAAAGCTTGTTGGTGTTGGAGCTGTTTTTCCCTCCGACGATGAACAGCGTATCGACACGAGAGGCAAGCTCTGAGGTGGACTTTTGTCGAGTCTGGGTGAATTGACAGATGGTGTTGTAGACTCTCAGGTTTTCTGTTTTTTCGACAACAGCGGCAACGATTTTTTCGAAAAGGTAGATGTCCTGAGTGGATTGAGCCAGGACAGCTCTCTTTTTCTTGTGGCCCAAGCGCCTGGCCTGCGCTTCGTTTTCGATGATAATACCCTTTCCTCGGCTGAACCCGATCAAACCTTGTATTTCAGGATGCTCTCTGTTGCCGACGATGATGATTTCTATTCTTTCCTTAGCCAGGATTTCGACCAATTTTTGGATTTTTTTAACGATGGGGCAGGTGGCATCGACAATTTTTATGCTTTTTTTGGAGAGCAAATTGTAGGTTTGGGGAGAGATGCCATGACTGCGGATGATGACTGTGCCTTGGCGAATCTTACCCAAACCGTTCACAGGATGAATGCCCTGCTTTTTTAGGTCTGTCGTAACCTGTGGGTTGTGAATCAGCGCTCCCAAAGTGAAAACTTTTCCAGTTTTCCGGGCTCTTGTTTTCTTGGCGATGTTCAAAGCTCTCCTGACTCCGTAACAGAGACCTGAATTTTTGGCGATTACGATTTCCATATTTTCGAGGGTAATGAATTAAATATACTATATGAATTCGCGCCTGTTTGTCAATCTTAAATACATATAAAATCTTAACTTAGCGTCATTTTTGCAAGCCGAGAAAATCCCCTAAGCCTCTTTCTTGCACCCGGGACGGAGAGGGAATATTTCCGATTTCAACATGCTTCTCAGGATAGAGTTCTTTCAGGCTGGAAAGGATGGCTTTTAAGGCGGCCAGATGGCGAGCCACCCTCAGCCTCAGGGGAATGCCTTCTTCTTCATAGGGAACAAAAAGCCTTCCGAGCTTGGCAGCCTTGACATAATTCTTATCTTTTCCGTCGATGATCAAGGATGGGGAGACCTTCCCCTTAAGCCTTCCATGGGAGGCGTTGGCTGTTTCGAGCAGGATGGCCATGACCCGGGCGTCATCTCCCCATTCGCGATGGCTTAAACCCCGCAAATTAGGAGGAGAAGCCTCCAGGCGAAACTCAAAACCTTCCGTTTGAAGTTCCATGAGGGCTAAAACAGCCAGGTCAGCGCTATTCTCATGGAAGACAATGGCGTTGATGACAGGATACTCTGGCGCGGCTTCATGCAGGTCTACGGCCAGATCGATTTTTTCCTGTCTGATAAGTTCCATGATTCCGAAGGCAACTTTCTCCGTTAAGCGACCCTTTTTTTTACCTGGATAGCAGCGGTTGAGGTTTCGGCTTTCCGGACCGGAAAGCTTTTGTCCTGGGGGATTGATGTAGAGCGAAGGGTCTGGCCATTGATGGACAGGATTGGTCAGCCGGGAGCCGTACCGGAACCACCTTGGACCACCTTCTGTGTCAAGGAAAAAGCCCTGAGGGTTCCCTTCCTGGGGCTCGCTGTGAGTAAAACCAGAGTTGTTTGCCCGCGGAAGGATGACGACTTTTCCGCTGGAGACCCGGATATTTTCGATGAGAACAACAGCAGTCACAAACCCTGCCGGCTCGTTGGGATGAGTTCCTCCAAGGATTAAAAGATTTCCTCCCTGCTCTTCTCCTTGATAAATGTAAACGTCACTGTCTCCCGGGGTTTTTTTGAGCGCCGGGAAATAGGCACTGAGCGCGGTTTTGGCGGTGAGGGCTTGACTGGGGACGACAGCCTCTTTTTTTCGCATACTCCAAAATTGAAGTCCGGAGAGAAGGCAGACGATAAAAGCGGCGAGAAGGAGAAGTCCAGCGTTTACGATTTTCATTTTTGGGTCTCTTCCATTTTGCCTGGCTCCTCTGAAAGCTCTCTCCGGGATGGCCTCGCTCCCCTTCAGGTTTTTCACGCCGTTCCCTCGCAGCCCTTCTCGGCGGCTGCGTATCGCTCCGGCTAAACGGCTCGAAAACACGCGGGCTTTGCCCCGGCGAGGCAAATCCCGCTCGGTTTCAGGCTTCGCTCTCCTCTCCCTTCGGTCGAGGAACCATGCCCGCTCAGCCTTCAAACGGTTTTCTCGCCGCTTAGCCTCCGCTTGAGATACCTTCAAGAGGCAGCTCGGGAAGGTTAAACCTTCAATGGTCGCTTCGGCCATCTCTGAGAGGCTTTTTTGCTACCCACATCTCATTCACACACAACTTGGAGGAGATCCATTGACCATTATAATTTGAGAAAGATCATCATTTAATTAGAAAAAGACGTAGGAGGAAGAGAATAAGAACAAGGGCGATGCTGACTTTGTTCCAGAATTTTCTCTCGCGAAAGAGATACCAGACAAAATGACAGGTTAAATAGAAGACAATGAGATGGTAGACGATGCGCATTTTTTCCTCTAAATCAATTTATCCAAAAACGGGGCAAAGACCAAGACGGCTATGCCCATTCCGAGCTCGAAAAGAGCAGGCACGATGCAGTAGCGGAGAACTTTGAAATAGTCGGGCTCGCCGACGACCTGAGCGGCGAAGATTCCCGCCAGGGCCGTGGGGGGCATCAGGTCGCCCAAACCGGCAATGGCGGATAGAGCCGAGGAGGTGAGGATGGCGTTGCGGTCGATAAGGGCCAGGATAAAAGGGACTCCAAGGATGGAGGCTGAGCCAAAGGCGGAGACAGACCCAAAAAGAGGCATGCTGGTCGCTATCCCGAGATAGAGAAGCAGGGGAGGCAGGGAAAGAAAAGAAATGACGACCCAGCCTCTTGCGCCAGTTAAGGTCATGATCTGGATGAACATGCCCACGCCAGCCAGGATACAGAGAATGGGCATCGATTCTTCGACTGCTTTCTGGGTGATTTTGAGAAAGTTAAATGGCCTGCCGCAGAAGATTCCGACTAGGCTTCCCAGGAGAAACAGGGCTGGGATGCCCATGTCCGGGATGATTCCTGGCAGCACACCCTGGCCGAGCATCAAGACCAGAACAACAGCCAGAGGCAGAAACAGCCGAAGACCGTACTGTCGGGAGAAGGATTGAGGAAGCGCTGCCTTCATCTCGTGGTCGTCGATGATCTGGATGTCTTTGTAGCCAATCCAGAGGGAAATGATGATGGCGAGAGGGATGACGATAATCAAGAGGGGAATGGTCAAACCCACATAAGGCATATCCACACCTCCGCCCATGATCATGACCAAGATGTTGACAGGAGGGGCAATCATGCCCAGAATCCCTCCCATGGCGATGAAAGCTGCTGTTTTGACCTTGGACAATCCCATTTTCATCAAGACTGGAGCCACAAGAGCTCCTGTGGTCAGCACTGCCGCGGTCGAAGATCCGGTGATCATTCCCGGGAACATGACGATGGCCATAACCGTGAGCAAAAGGGCGATTTTTCTCCTGTAAAAAGCTCGGAGCAAGAGCGCAGTGATGGTGTCGAGAATTCCTGAAGCCTGAAGGACTTTCATGAAGATCATGGCCGTGACGATGATCAGGATGGTGTCGAAATAGCCAAAGCTTCCTTCAACAAGATGCCGCAAAGCTATCCCTTCTCGTCCAAGAAGAGAGCCGACGACAGCGGAAAAGGCCAGGGAAACCCCGATAGGCAGTTTAAAACCCATGGCCAGCAGAACGAAGACGGCCACCATCGCCAAGAAGATTAGAGCTTCAGGCATTCTGTTCGGACCCTTTCAGGCAATTTTGTGTTATTTTTTATTTAAAAGCCTCTTGGAGAGGGGCCAGGACATCCGCAGCTTTTTCAACTTCGACGAGGGGGATGCTGTGCTCCTGGCAAATCCTGGTGAAAAGCCCATCTTTGTTCCCGGAGCGGACGACGATGGCCATTTTGGCATAAGGAAGAAATGCGGTTATAAATTCATCCGAGAGCTGGCCTCGGCGCGATTCTCCCATGAGGTGGAGGCAGAGGACAGGGATGTTTTTCCGCTTGGCCTCTTCAACCAGAGCGCTCAGCCTTTCCTTTTCCTTGGCCGTATTCAGTCCAGCCGCACCAAGCCCTTTCAGGCTTGCACCCATAACCAGGGCGAGCGTTTGGACCTTTTCCAAGTCCTTCGCTGTGGCAGCTTTGGAGAGGACAGAATCGAGCCCGGCCTTTTTAGCCAGAACAGAGGCCAGCTGGACCTCAGCGCCCTGTCCGGCAGAGGTGATTAGCAGCGGTTGTTCAAAAAGCGGTGGAGCTTTGTCCTGGTCTGCTCCGTTCAGGGTGAAAAAAGCGAGAAACAATAAGCTGATTAACATTATCTTTTTCATCATCGCATCCTTAGTTGTATTCATTAAAGCTATTTTCCATGCATAAGATATCACTTTATAACGGGTGATCGAATATGCTTTTTCCTAAGTGATTCTTTTCCGTTCTTCGCGATTAAACTCCTTATTCTGGCCTTGGAAACGACCTGAAAGGAGCCGAGCTTCTTCAATATCCTGCTCCGTATCCGTCGCGTCTGGAATCCGCCCCGCCCAGAATCAATTTTTTCTTCTGCAGAATCATTATTCCCTGGGCGCCTCCGAAGTATTTATCGTAAGCTTCCCGAACAATAATTTTATGCCCGATTTTCTTGATCGATTCGAGGGTTCGCTCTGGGAAGCGCGATTCTAAAGAGATGCTTCGGGCTTTGCCTTGGGCGGAAGAGGTGAAGAAGCGGGGCGCTTCGATGGCTTCATCCAAAGACATACCGAATTCGGCGATATTGATGATGATCTGCGTCAGCGACGAAAAAATTCTTGTGCCCCCTGGTGAACCGAGAACCAGAAACGGTTTTTCTTTTTTGAAGATGATGAGAGGCCCCATCGAGCTCAGCGGGCGCCTGAAAGAACGGGGCGCGTTGGGGGAACTTGGATCAAAGGTGAAGTCGTCCATATGGTTGTTGAGGAGGAAGCCCGTGTTTTCCGGGACGATTCCCGAGCCAAAGAAAAAATTGATGGATTGAGTTTGAGAGACAACGTTTCCGTCTTTGTCGATGACGCAGAGATGAGTTGTGCTCTCTGCGTTTGCCTCCTTCTCGCTAAATTTTCCAGAAGGATAGGAGTCCAGCAGGCGGTCGGGCATGATCTCGGAGGCAATCCCTGCGCCATATTTTTTGGAGATGAGCTTTGCGACAGGAATGGAGATAAAGTCAGGGTCACCCAGATAGCGTTCTCTGTCGGAGAAGACAAAGCGAAGGGCCTCCGAGAAGTGATGGATGTAAAGAGGAGAATTGTGTCCCCATTTTTTTACGGGCCAGTTTTCAAGAATGTTGAGGAGTTGAATCGCATGGAGCCCTCCCGAGCCTGGAGGAGAAAGGGTCAAAATTTTATAGTCTTTATAACGGCCTTGAAGAGGATTCTGTTCAACAGGCTGATAAAGGGCTAAATCTTCGAGAGTCATCACTCCACCCTTGACCTTGACCGCTTCGACAATCTTCCGGGCGATTTCGCCCTGGTAGAATTCATCGATACCTTTGGCTGCTATCGTCCTCAAGGTTTGGGCCAAATCAGGATTTTGAAAGAGCTCTCCTGGCTCGTAGGGAAAGCCTTGATTGAGATAGCGGGTTGTCTCGCCAGCGTTCGTGAGGAGTTTTTCGTATTCGTCTTTATCGATAGTGCTGAAAGTCTGGCTGACAGGAAATCCTTTCTCGGCCAGCTCTATCGCCCTGGCCATGACCTCGGCCAGGTCTTTTGTCCCGTATTTCTGGAGGGCATAGCTCCATCCCGCCAGCGCGCCCGGGACGGCGACAAACAGGCCGGGATTTTTAGAAGCATCCTCCTCGCTGAACATTTCGGGGGAGATTTGGCCAGGAGCTTTTTCCCTGAAATTGATAACCACCGCTTTCTTTTGAGCGGCGAGATAGATGACCATAAAGCCTCCGCCTCCGATTCCGGAGGCAAAAGGCTCGCAGGCATTCAAGGCAAAGGCGGTGGTGATTGCGGCATCAACGGCGTTGCCTCCCTTTTTTAGCATTTCCAGACCAGCCTCTGCCGCCAAGGGATGGGCTGCGACCACCATGCCCTTTTGAGCGACGAAATCGAAAGGCTGATGAGGGTCTGAGACAGGTTCTTGAATTCTTAAAATTTTATGCCGGCAGGAGAGCGAGAAGATTAAAAAAAAAGAGACAAGCCACCCAAAAAACTTATTCTTCAAGGTCTGAGGCCTCCTCGAGAATTTTTGAAATCTCTTCTGGAGAAGGAAGGTCTTCCAGGCTGTTCAGGCCAAAATAGGTTAGAAATTTGTCCGTCGTCCTGTAGATCAGAGGATTCCCCGGGCTCTTTTTTCTCCCGACGATTTTGACCAGTTTCTTTTGGAGAAGCGTCTTGAGAGTATGGGTGGCATCCACGCCTCTCAGGGCCGAGATTTCAGAAAGAGTCGTTGGCTGATGGTAGGCAATGGCCGAAAGAGTCTCCAGAGCGGCGGAGGAGAGCTTGTTTCTCCCTTCCAGCTTGAGAAGACGCCTCACCCATGGGTCATACTCAGGCTTGGTTGAAAAGAGATAGCCTCCCCCGGACCGGGTGATTTGGATGCCCCGGTCGTTGGAGCTGTAGCTTTCCAGAAGCTCTTGGACGGTCTGTTGTATGTCCTCGGCAGAAAATTCCTGGAGGACATCTTTGATTTTTTCCAGGCTGAGGGGCTCCTGAGAAACAAAGATGAGACTCTCGATGACTTCCTTCAGTTGCTTATTCATCAATTTTTCTTCCTGCGGGCCTCCTGGCGAAGCCAGACCAGAATCGGCTGGAAAGGGCTTTTCTGGACAGCGATGACAATCCTTGACCGGACGAGTTCCAAAAGAGCAAAAAACGCAACAAAAGCTTCAACAAGAGATTCCTGCTGGCTAAAATAATCCAAAAAATCAAGAGAAGAATTCTTACCTAAATTGGCCAGGATTTCCTTCATTTTCTCTTCAACCGTATAGTCTTTTCCCTTTATGACATGCGCTTTGTCCTTCTCCTTGTGTTTCATAAGAAGGAAAAAAGATTCAGCCAGGTCAAACAGAGAGACCTCGATGAATTCCAGGTCTTCTTTGGGCAGGAGAGGAGGAGGAAACGTTCTCTTCCACTTCTGCGACTCCTCTTCCTCTTTTCCTTTGAGAAGGAGACTGGCGGCTTTTATTTTTTGGTAATCCAGAAGCCGCTCGACGAGGGCTTGGCGTGGGTCCTCTCCTTCCTCCAGGGCTCTTTCGCGCGGAAGAAGCATCTGGGATTTGATGTAGATAAGCAGCGCCGCGATGAGCAGAAACTCCGCTTCCCGGTCGAGATTGATTCGCTCTTTTCGGTTGAGATACTCAAGGTATTCTTTGGTGATCGTAGCGATGGGAATATCGTGGATGTCGATTTTCTTTTTTCGGATGAGAAAAAGGAGGAGGTCCAGCGGCCCCTGAAAAACTTCCAGCCTGACCTCGTAGCTTTCCGATGTGTCCATGGACATCAACGATTCATGGCTAAGCCGATTCGAGCTCTGACCTCTTCCATCGTCTTTTGAGCTATTGCTCTTGCTTTCTGGTTTCCTTCCTCAAGGATCTCCCAAACAAGATGAGGATTTTTCTCGTATTCGCTCCTTTTTTCCCTGTATGGGCCGAGAAGCTCGATGAGGCTCTCGATGACGACAGTCTTGCATTCCAGGCAGCCTATTCCGGCTGTTCGGCAGCCCTTGACCAACGGCTCCTTTTTTTCCTTGGTGAGGAAAGCTTTGTGCAGGGTGAATGTCGGGCAGTCCTCGGGATCTCCCGGGTCTGACCTCCGCTTGCGCCGGGTATCGGTCTTCATCGTCGCTATTTTTTGGCGAACATCCAGCGGCGAATCCTTGAGATAGATGGCATTTCCGTAGGACTTGCTCATCTTCCGGCCGTCTGTCCCGGCAAGCTTCGGGACTTCGGTGAGCAGAATCTGAGGCCGGGGGAAAACCTTGCCGTAAAGACGGTTGAAACGCCTCACCACCTCCCTTGCAAATTCAAGGTGATAGGTCTGGTCCTCACCTACAGGGACGACGTTGGCTTTGTAAATTATGATGTCAGCTGTTTGGAGCACAGGATAACCGAGGAAGCCATAGGTGTTGAGCTCTTTGTCCGGAAGCTCCCTTTGCATTTCTTTGAACGTCGGGACCCTCTCCAGCCAGGGCAGGGGAATGATCATCGAAAGAAGCAGATGGAGTTCCGCATGCTCCTTTATCTCGGACTGGACAAAAAGAACGCTTTTCTTTGGGTCCAATCCAATGCTCAGCCAATCCACAGCCAATTCAAAGGTGTAATCCTTGATAACCTTGGGATTCATGTATTCCGAGCTCAGAGCATGCCAGGTGACGATGGTGTAAAAGCAACGATACTGGTCTTGAAGTTTGATCCAGTTCCGCAGCGCTCCGGCCAGATGGCCGAGATGAAGAGGCCCTGTCGGCCTCATCCCGCTCAAAACGGCTTTTTTCTTCTTCTCGCTCATTTTAGGTCAAGGCAATGGTAGCAATCAAAATATAGATTGGTCTGAAAATAAGGTTCAGAGCTCCGAGAAAGAGCAGGGCGATGATGATCAAAAAGCCAAATGGCCGGATTCTGTCGTATTTTTCGGCCGCTTCATCCGAGAGAAAGCCCATCAGGACACCGCTCCCGTCCAAAGGAGGAACGGGGATGAGATTGAAGATGGCCAATAAAGCGTTGATCAGGGCTCCGTAGAACAGGATCAAAGCCAGTCCCTGGAGAGGTTGAAATCCGCCGCCAAAGCCCGGACCTCCGATAAGCAGCGACCTGAAGAAATAAGAAAGATTGGGGCTGAAGAATTTCAGGATGATGATTCCGATCAGAAAAAACGCGGCTGCAGTGAGGTTGGAGAGAGGTCCGGCGGCTGAGATGAGGAGATTGTCGCGGCGCGGGTTGCGGAGGTTGAGGGGATTGACCGGAACGGGTTTGGCCCAGCCGAAAAAAGGTATACCGGTGAACATCATAATGAGGGGAAGGAGGATAGTTCCGATGGGGTCGATGTGGGGGAGCGGGTTGAGCGTGATCCTTCCCAGGTTGTGCGCGGTCGGGTCTCCCATTTTGAGGGCAGCCCAGCCGTGGGCAGACTCGTGAATGGTGATGGCGAAAAGCAAGACAAAATAGCCGATGATTCTGATGACAATTTCCATTTTGAACCAGAGCTATTTATAACATAACAGTCGCATGGCGTAAAGAGTTGGCAAAAATTTTGGAGATAGCCTTGCTCACCTCGGCATTTTTGACGCCACTTTCTGTTCGTTCTTCTTGTGGTTGCATATCGCTCTGGCCGAGCGGTTCGGAAAAAAGGGGACTGTCCCCTTTTCTAGCTTTTCAGGATTTTCTCAACTTCTTCTTTGTCGACGTCGAGGATGAAGGCGATGCCGCTGATGTGGGCTGCATCCTGGGTTAAGGCCGCGATGTCATCCCGGCTGATGTAGCCCAAGTTGAATTTTCTGTTCCCGGCCATGAGCTGACGTAAGCCCTGGCTGAGCCTTGAGAAGTAACTGTAAAGACCCATTGCGCCTGTTGGAATTTCGTTGAATCTTTCTTTGTGTTTTTTCTTCAATTCCGGCGCGGTGACAAAGATCTCCTCAGCCGTGCTGCCAAACCGTTCGACATAGACAGGAATCTGTCCTTCCTGGATTCTTTTGCCGATGGTCTTGCCGACCATGGTTGCAGCCATCGGTCCTCTAGCCATGCCCACGGCTTTAAAGTAAGGAGCGCCCAGCGCCAGCGCTTTATAAATCTGGTCTTCAAAGGTGATTCCGCCCGCAACAGCCACATCGGGGACATGCTCTCCCTTTTCGTCGAGCTTGCGGAGATACTGGTAGAGAAGGGACCAGATTTCAACGCTCGGAATACCCCATTCGTTCATCATCCGCCAGGGGCTCATTCCAGTTCCGCCGCCAGCTCCATCGACGGTCAACAGGTCAATCTTGGCTTTGGATGAGAATTTCACAGCCCGGGCCAAATCAGCAGGCCTGTAAGCTCCTGTTTTGAGGAAGACATATTTGGCTCCTGCACGTCTCAATTCCTCGACCCTCTTCATAAAGCTCTCTTCCTCAACCATCCCCAGCCTGGAGTGCCTTTCGAATTCCTTGAAGCTGCCTTTTTCAAAGGCTTTAATCACTTCAGGATCATCGGGATCAGGGAGGACAATATATCCCCTTTTCTTTAGATCTTGAGCCTTTTTCAGGCTTTTGATTTTGACCTCTCCCCCGATGTCCTTGGCGCCCTGTCCCCACTTCAACTCCACAGCTTCGACTCCTAACTTTTGAATGACGTATTCGTGAACTCCGAGCCTTGTATCCTCGACATTGGCCTGGACAACAACTGTTCCGTAGCGGTCTTCCTGGAATTCCTTGAAGAATTTCACCCGGGACTCCATGTCAGGGGAGCGGACGATTTTTTCATTCCTGATCTCAGACTCGTCATCCATGCCGCAAACGTTTTCTCCGATGGTGAGAATCGTTCCGGATATGGCGGCTCCTTTGGCCAGCCCTTCCCAGTTCTGTTTGGCCACGTTTGTCGAGCCCATACCGGAGATGATGAAAGGAACTTTTAATTTGATTCCTTTGTCATGTCCCACAGCCGTTTCGATGCTGACTTTGGGAAAAGTGGCCTTGTCGCTGTCGGCTTCAACACCGTAAGCTCCGACAGCCGTGCCCATGATGCTGAAATGAGAGAGGTCGACAGGGTATTCTTTCTCCGAGGCTGCCGTGATGATTCCAAAGGGTTGAGGGTAGAGAACTTCATGTCCGCGGTATGCAGATTTTCCTATTTCGCACATGCCGATGCAGCCGTCGACGCAGGTCACACACATGCCGCTGAAAGGGCTGATGGACCCCTCAGTTCTGTTCTTGGTTAAGGTGGCAGCACTTCTGTTGAGTTTTGTATAAGCCATTATGATTACCTCCTTGTTTTCCTTTTTATTTCCATGCCGCAAGGAGCAAGTCGAATAAACATTTCTTGCTCACTCTATGTGTTGCTTCCCGCCTGCTCCTTGGTATCTATTTTTTCTTTCTTTTCCCGCACACAGGCCCCGCAACGGCCGGCATCATACATCCAGCACTGAAGCTCATCGTAATAATCCAGGCACGTGGGGTCCATGGTCAGACAGGCATTACAGACTGCAGTGTCGGCCTCGGGTCCCTGGCACCTCAACTGACAGGCCGGGCAGATGTAGATGCACCCGCCGCAGAGCCGGCATTGTTCTGAGCGGATATCGAAAGGTGTTGAGATTTTCCTTTTGTAGCCGCGGTTCTGGAATCCGATCGCCCTGCCGTCCATCTGCTCCGCACACATGCGAACGCAGAGGCCGCAGAGGATGCATTCTTCGTTTCGGATTTTAAACCTGACTTTTGTCACGCCAAACTTCGAAGCCAGATCCTGAATGACCTTGGAGAAGGGCGCGATGGAGAGCATGAGCTCGATCATCATCCGGCGGGCCTCAATCACTCTTTTCGTGTCTGTCCGGACCACAAGACCTTCCTCAGCCGGGTAGGTGCAGGAAGTGACCAGCTTGGCTTTAGGGCCTTCGCCGATTTCGACAAGACAGAGGCGGCATCCTCCGTAAGGGCTGAGGCCTTCTTTGTAGCAGAGAGTCGGTATTTCAAGGCCGTAGAACTTGGCTGTTTCGAGAACAGTCCAGCCTTGCTCGGCCTTGACTTCCAAGCCGTTCATGATTAATTTGATCATTTTTCCCTTCCTGTTGCTTTTTTCCCATCTTCGGTTTCCAACTCACATCTGAGGCAACGCCGCGCTTCTTTGATGGCCATCTGTTTGGTAAAACCTAGCTCAACTTCTTTGAAATTCTTTTTTCGGGCAGCCACCGACAATTCAGGCATTTTGGGTCTTGTTGCTTTTTCGATTTCTTCTTCCGTGAGCACTGCGGGTTCCACATAAATTGAAGGCCTATTGAGCTTATATTGCCTGGATAGGCTTTTTCCTTCGAGATAGTTCTCTATGGAATTCGCAGCCGTTTTTCCGGCAGCAATGGCTTCAACCACAGTGTTGGGGCCTGTGACGACATCGCCCCCGGCAAAGACGCCTTCTCGGTCAGTTAGAAGAGATTCTGGATCGGCAATTAAGGTGCCCCATGGGGTAGTCTTTAGCTTATCCTTGTTGGATAGAAAGGACATATCCGGCCTTTCTCCAATAGCAGGAATCAACGTATCTAATTTAATTGTGAATTCAGAGCCCTCTATAGGAATGGGCCGCCTTCTACCGCTGGCATCGAGATCCCCCAGCTTCATCCGGATGCATTCCACTCCTGCGACTTTCCCCGTTTTCGTCAAGACCCTAACCGGGGCTACTAAAAATTGGATGTCGATGCCTTCTTTGAGAGCGCTTTCAATTTCCTCCGCAAAAGCAGGCATTTCCTTCCTCGTTCTTCTGTACAAGATTGTAACCTTCCGGCAATTCTTATTGCGGATGGAGACTCGTGCTGCGTCTATGGCAGCGTTACCGCCTCCCACGATTCCTACCCTTTCACCCAATTGGACTCTTTCACCGAGGTTCACTCCTTTGAGAAGTTCCATAGCCTGGATGACACCTTTCGCATCTTCGCCAGGGATCTTCATCGCCATCGATTTGTGGGCACCGGTGGCAATAAATACGGCTTTATATCCCTGGTTGAAGAGGTCATCAAGCGAAAAATCCCTTCCCAGGGCTGTATTCGTTTTGATGGTTACGCCCGATTTGATGATGTGCTCAATATCATGATTCAAAACATCTTTCGGCAAGCGGTGATCGGGAATGGCTGTGGCTAACATTCCTCCTGGAACGGGTAAGGATTCGAAGATTGTGACCCTGTATCCTTTTTGGCTCAGGTAATACCCTGCTGTCAGTCCTGCGGGCCCTGAGCCTATGATCGAAACCTTGTCTTTTTGCGATTTCATGGAATCGTTCGGAATTTGGTAATTATTGGTCATGGCCCAATCTGTCATATACCTTTTTAAAGCTCGAATAGCGATTGGCTCTCCCATCTCTCCAGCCCTGCAAACAGTTTCACAGGGATGATGACAGACCCGTCCGCAAACCGATGGAAGGGGATTATCTTCCCTGATGATCTTCAGAGCCTCTTCGAATTTTTCCTGAGCGATGAGAGCAATATACACTGAAGCTTCCTGGTCGATGGGGCAGATGTATTGACAGGGAGAAGCGACGATTTCTTTACATACCAGGGCAGGGCATTTCTTGTATTTGATGTGGTTTTCGTATTCTTCTTTAAAATATCTAAGTGTCGATAGGACTGGATTGGCAGCGGTCTGTCCCAGACCGCAGAGGGAAGCATCCTTTGTTGCCCGAGCTAGTTCTTCGAGAAGTTGGAGGTCTCCGTCTTTTCCTTTCCCTTCGGAGATGTCTTTGACGATTTCCCACATCCTTTGAGTTCCCTCGCGGCAGGAAAGACATTTGCCGCATGATTCATCGCGGAGGAAATTTAAAAAATATTTGGCCACATCCACCATGCAGGTGCGTTCATCCATGACGATCATTCCACCTGAACCCATGATGGAGCCTGCCCGGGTCAAACTCTCATAATCGATGGGCAAATCCAGCATCTCTCTCGGAATGCATCCGCCAGAAGGACCACCTGTCTGAACCGCTTTGAATTCTTTTCCGCCCGGAATCCCTCCGCCGATATCAAAGATGATTTCTCTTAAGGTGATTCCCATCGGGACCTCAACCAAGCCCGTGTTGTTGATTTTTCCTACAAGCGAGAATATCTTTGTGCCTTTGCTCCCCTTAGTTCCTATTGCCGAAAACCATTCAGCGCCTTTATCGATGATCAAAGGGATATTGGCCCAAGTTTCAACGTTGTTGATGGTGGTGGGTTTGGCCCAGAGGCCCCTGACTGCGGGGAAGGGAGGTCGCTGGCGGGGTTCACCGACCCGTCCTTCAACCGAAGCAATCAGTGCTGTTTCTTCGCCACAAACAAACGCCCCTGCACCCTTGGCGATATGAAGCTCAAAATTGAAGTCTGTTCCTAAAATGTTTTTCCCCAAAAGCCCCATTTCTTTAGCCTGAGCAAGAGCTAAAGAAATGTGTTTTACGGCCAGCGGGTATTCATCCCTGACGTAGATATAGCCCTCGTCGGCACCGATCGCATAAGCCCCGATGATCATGCCTTCCAGGACTCGATGCGGATTTCCTTCAAGCACGCTCCGGTCCATGTAGGCACCGGGGTCACCTTCGTCGGCGTTGCAGATGATATATTTTTTATCCTTCTTGGCCTTTCTTGTGAATTCCCACTTGTACCCGGTGGGGAAGCCGGCTCCGCCTCGCCCTCTCAGGCCAGATTGTTTCATGGTCTCGATGATTTCTTCGGGAGTCAGGCCGTTGAGAGCCTTAGCCAGGGAGCTGTAGCCGCCGATGGAGAGATAATCGTAGATATCAGTCGGGTCGATAAGGGCGTTGTCCCCAAGAATGATGCGCATCTGCTTTTTGTAGAAGGGGATATCCTTTTCCTCAGAGACGCTTTTTTCGGTTTCGATATCTGTATAGAGGAGATGGTTGACGATTGTCTTTTTGAGGATTGTGCTTTGGATGATTTCCTTGGCATCCTTAGGCTGTACTTTCTGATAAAAAATATTCTGGGGATGAATGATGATGTTTGGTTCAGCCTCGCAGAATCCGTGGCAGCCGGTAACTTTGATTTTGACCTTATCTTCGATATTTTCCTTTTTGATGCCCTGTTCCAGAGCTTCGATCACCTTTAAAGATCCCCGGGCTTGGCCACAGGTGCCGGCCGAAACAGTCAAAATCGGTTTTTTTTCAGATTTTCTCGCTTGAACTCGGTCTTCAATGGCTTTTTTTAATTCCTGTAATGATTTACATTTCTTAATGTTTTTCATCTTTTTTCTCTTTTTTTCTGTACTTCTTCAGAATAGCATCAACTTTTCGAATGGTTGTCTGGGCATGGTAGTTGCCGTCAACAACAACCACAGGACCAATGGCACAGCACCCCAAACAGGCGACTGTTTCTAAAGTAAAATGGTTATCTGGCGTGGTTTGGCCTGCTTTTATTTTTAATTCGCTTTCAAATTTTTCCAGAATTTTAGGCCCTCCTCTAACATGACAGGCCGTTCCTACACAGACCGTGATAAGATGTTTGCCTTTGGGTTTGAGGCTGAAAGCCCGGTAAAATGTCGCCACACCGAGAACATCAATGAGGGGAATGCCCAATGTCTTGGAGACGATTCTTAAAGCGTCCTGCGGAAGATAATTGTATTCATCCTGGATGTCTTGGAGAATGGCGATGAGTGCTTTGCGTTCGCCATAATATTTGGTTATGTATGATTTGACTTTTGATTCCTGGATTTCCACGCCATTCCCTCCAATATTTTAATGATTGTTAGAGATCGCTGAAAGAGTCAAGTCGCGCCCAAAAAGCGGGATGATTTCGGGGAGAGCTTCTAGGTTTGTGCTCGCTTTGAGTCATGGATGAGATTTTAGCCGGAGTTCTAATGACATACAGAAATTAAATCGATTATATGGGAGAAAAATTTCTATCAGGAATGATATCTATGATTCCTCCTCTTAAAAATATATAAGAATTACGAATAAAATGTCCGTCTGATTTACAAAATTTTATAACAGATAAGCATTTCTGTTGTCAAGGCGATACGGACAATTGTTAGCATCTTTTTTCCGTGAAAGCAGCTGATGATAAAGGCCAACTCTCACAGTTCTGGTTTCCATCCCTCCTCGCCAAAGACCCTCCCACCCCCCACCATGGGCTTCGG
>CAZJYC010000026.1:27908-31893 GCA_964550165.1 uncultured Eubacteriales bacterium | reverse complement strand
AGACATTTGTGGGGACAACGGCCAACGCCCTCAAGATTCAGATTTGGACAGCAGTAGTTCTTCATAGTTTTATAGCTCCTCTCAATTGATTAAGAAATTGGTCAGGTCATCGAATATCATTTCTAATATCTGCAAATTTATTCTTTTAAAATAAGAAGAAATTGGTTTTTGGCTCTGGTGACCGAGCGAACCTCTTGGCGTCTATTTTTCCATCCAACCATCGTGGCGAAATATAAATCACGATAAAAAGATGTCAACAGCGGTTCAAGAGCGCAGGGATATCTCCTTTATCCCGCTGTAGCTGCCAAATGTACTCGAATTCACCGGACTTCTTCTCTGGTTTGAACTCTGACCTTGTTGTCAAGCAAAAAGCCCGCATGGCACACGCTTGCGGTCTTCTCCACTATCTCGGTGCTGATAAGCTCTTTTCCGCATGGATATCCTCCATCATGGTTTCCAGTTCATTTCTCACGAAGCAGCAAATCTTTTCCATCAGTTCCGGATCACATGGATTCGCACCCATGACCGTATCAAAATCCAGGGGCTGAGAAAGATAAAAAAAACAGGGAGTGAGAGTGACCGGCCGCTGCCCTAAGCGATCCACTTCCGCCGGATGTTTCGCAGGCTGAGGACGAACAGGACAACGCAGAATGCCGCCAGCAGGCTGAAATCCAGCGCCAGCGACATCCTTCCAGCCCGGTGAATGGCCCCGTGAAGGGCATCAGCTCCGTAAGTCAGCGGCAGCGCATGGGCCAGCGGCTGGAGCCAGACGGGCAACTGCGTGACAGGAAAAAATAAGCCGCAGAGAAAGATCATCGGAAAACGGATGAAGTTCGAGAATGTCTGGGCCTCAAAGACCTCGCTGACCGAAACCGCGATGAAAAGGCCCAGGAACGTGGAGCTGACGGCGATCAGCGCTACGGCGGGAACAACGACGCTCCAGACTACGCCCCTCAGGTTACTGACGAATGCCGCCAGAAGCACCGGCACAAAGGCGTTGGCCACGCCGAAGAGAATGGCGCCGGTCGTCTTGGCCACCATCAACATCTCCAGCGAGATCGGAGCGAGCAGCAGGCGCTCAAAGGACCGGCCCTTTTTCTCGAATGTCACGGTGACAGCCAAGAGGCTTGTGGTTCCGAAAAGAACCGAAACGCACATCACGCCCGGGAGCAGAAAACGGACGTTATCGAGTCCTGACCCGGAACGGATGAAAAACATCCCGGTCCAGGCCAGAGGAAAGATAAGGCCCCAACTGATGTTGGGCGGCTTCAGGTAGTAGGCGCGCATGTCCTTGAGCAAGATATTCCAGAAGGCAATCCAACTTCTCATGCTGCGCTTCCCGTCCTTTCCTTCTCTTTCCGCATCACTTCTGCCTCGATTCCAGTTATGCGGACAAAAACATCCTCCAGGGAAGGACGCAGCCTCCTGGCTTCCATGACCTCAACACCCTGGCCCTCCAGAAATCGCACGAGAGAGCCGACGCGAACGGGTTCGCCAGCTTCGACACGGATCACACCCGCGCTTTGGGTCTGACACTCGAGCGTCGGAAACGCCTCGGCGATTTTGCCGGCGAGATCCGGAGCCGCTTTCGAAAACGAAATCTGCACCGCGTGTTTCTCCTTCGCCGGCTGGATGAGGTTTTGGACCGTATCGACGCGGACGATCCTTCCAGAGACGATAAAAGCGATGCGATCGCAGAGCCGCTCAGCCTCCTCGATGTAATGGGTGGTGAGAAAGATTGTCGTGCCGCCACGGTGGAGGCCGGCGATAAGCTGGCGGATCTGCCGGGCGCTGGCAACATCGATTCCGGTTGTCGGCTCGTCGAGAAAGAGGATTCGCGGGTAATGGATGATGCCGGCAGCGATGGTGAGTTTCCGTTTCATCCCCTTGGAGTAGCCGCCGAATTTCCGGTTTGCTGAGTCTTCCAGGCCGAAGGTCTTCAACAAGTCCTCGGCCCGAGTCTCCCGCAGTTTTTTCCTCATGCCGTGCAGCGCAGCGCAAAAGCAGAGGTTGTCAAATCCTGTCAGTTCGGGGTAGAGATTGCTTTCGTCGGGAACGACGCCGATGAGATGCTGGGCAGCCTTGGGATTTTGCGAACAGTCGATGCCGGCGATGAGGATGCGGCCGGCGTCCGGCCTGGCCAGCCCAGTGAGCATGTTGATAGTCGTGGTTTTGCCCGCGCCGTTGGGCCCGAGAAAGCCGAACAGTTCTCCCTCAGAAACGGTAAAAGTCACCGACTCGACGGCCGTGACATCGCCGAAACGCTTGGTTAATCCCTCGACCGCAATAGCCGCTTTGCTTTGTTCGTTCTTATCAGTCTTCCGAACGGTCATTGGCATCCGTTTATCCATCGATCCTGGCTCGGCGAATCATCCACTTCGGGGTGATCCGAGATACAATATTATAAAGCCAATTGGACCGAGTCAACTCTGAGGGGGAACGGCTTTGCGTTCCCCCTTCCGGAGGTCGGCCCATTCCATCTGCCTCCCCTTCTCGGGCAGGGCATTAGCCCATGCCCTGGGACCGAGGTGCCATACCCCCTCGGCTCCTCCGACGAGCGGCTTCTCTTGGCAAGCCAGAGGTTGTATTCGCTGCTCGTCAAACCGCCGACGACAAGGGCCGCAGAGAGGCCACTCATCACGCAAAAAAACCATCGCTTCATATTGATCCTGCCTAAAAATAAAATGTCGCTTCCAGAAAATACCATCGGCCGACCGGACTTTCGCCCGTCTTCTTTACGTATTCACCCGGCCAAAAAAAGCAGACGCCGGCCAGTACCTCGAGCCAGCCCGATAATTTATTCCTGACTGTGAGGTCAACTTCCTGGCCCAGAAATTGGCCGGAAGAGCCCGTCACGTCTCTTCGCAGGACCTTGCCTGGAAAGTACCAGGCATCCTTTGCCTCATCAAGTCCGAAAAGGTGGTATTCTCCCCGGAAAGTAAGTGTTTTGGAAAGCGTGAGAATCAGGTCAACCCGAAATTCCCGGAGATTCTGCCAGAAGAAAAGATTCATCCAGCCGTAGAGCACGGTATCGGCGCCGCTAAAAATTCCGTCAAACGTCTCATGGACCCCATCCTCCGGGTTTTTGTCTCCGGAGCCGAGGATGTATTGCGCAATCACATGGGGCTTCCAGCCGGTATCGAAGGTGTATCCAAGGGAAAACGTGAACCCGTGGGATCTTATATTGTCCGCGCCCCAATGGCCGAATTGGTTGACAAACATGGCGCTGTAATCCCAGCCTCCGCCCATCCCCTCGATCCTGAAACCGGCGCTGTGGGATGAAAGATCTCCCGTTCCTTTTTCGCCTTTTGTGAGGCCGCGTCCATCGTATTTATACAAGTAAAAAATGCCGAGTTCGAACGGCAGGTTTTTGATCGTGTTATAGGAAGCAAACGCGGTCGGACCGGGAGCGTTCGCGTTCGGCCAGCGGTCAGGGTCATGAAGCACAAACCGACCGACAAGCCAATGGCTGCTGAAGGATTTTTCATCGATCTCGAGCCTGACGGCGTCCCAGGCATAGCGGCCGGTGTTGCCCCAGTCGCCAGGTCCGAAAACCCGGCGGTCTCCGTAGGAGATCGCCTGCCGGCCGATTTTCAGGCCCGCCTTTTTAATAGGCCACCACTCAAGATAGAGCTGGTTGATGTCGAACGGATCGTGGTAGGGATTATTGCCGCTGGAGAATTCTTTATAAGAAAAGGAGAGCCCGAGGGCTTCCGCGTCCTGAATCTGGGCATGAATATGGAAATTGGTAGCCAATCTCAGGTCAATATCCAGCCGCAATCTCGAAAGAAGATAATCCTCGCGCCTTCCGGTCCCGTATGTCTTGATATCGAAACCGTCCTGGACTTCGCCCCTGAGCCGGTATGTGCCACTCATACTCAATATTTTCGTTTTTTCGGGCGGCTCCTTGTTGGTGTCTCCAGGAACGCTGCCCCAGAGAAAAGCCGTTGAGCAGGCAATCATCACCGCCTTCGAAAGAATTTTT
>CAZJYC010000026.1:0-27808 GCA_964550165.1 uncultured Eubacteriales bacterium | reverse complement strand
TACCAGATTTTAAGTCCAAAAAATGCTGTAATGAATTTTACGGACACATACAAGAAGTACAATCCGAAAATCAGTTTCAAAGTCGTGGGCTTGAAGCGCTTGATTATCGCAGCGCCGATTTGGGCGCCGACAACTATCCCTCTCGACACTGCAACCACCGCTGCCAATCAGGCCGCCGAGCAAACCCGCGAGCAGGCCAATAAGGACCAGAAGGATGCCGTTTGCTATATTGAGTGCAGGCAGATTATTAGCGGTTAATTTCCCCGTCGGCAGGAACACAAGAAAAGCAATCAATAGGATAACCAGCAATAGGATGGTGGGAGCATAGTTTTTCCACACAGAAACGTCGGACTTGTTCATTTATTCGCCTCCTCGAGGATAGGATTATAAAGCTGAGACCTGCTCATGCCTAGAATGGAGAAGGCAATTCTGAGCATAGGACCTAACCTTTTCAAGGTAAATCATTTCAATAAATCCCAGATCATTTTAGCTGCTATGAAATAAAGAATTATACCGATAACAGTTTTAACCTGCTTTCCGCTCAATTTTCTCTTCATTAGATGCGCTCCCAGAAGAGCACCTGATGCCGATGCCGTTGCGCATATTGCTAAAAGCGGCAATTTTATGTTTCCAAGAGCTGCATGGCCCAAAAAGCCAGCCAGCGAGGAAAAAATTACAATAAATGCTGTTGTAGCTGATGCCTTTTTTGGATTAAATCCTAACCAGACAAGAACAGGAACAACGAAATTTCCACCTCCGACACCTAAAAGCCCCCCTAAGTATCCTGCGACAGAACCAACTCCTACTCCATAACCAACTAATTGTTTTGCATTAGTCTCAATCCGTCTCTCCCTGGCTTTATAGAATAACATCATTGACCCGGCGAATACTAAAAATCCAACAAACAACCATAACAGCACATTTCTCGGCAAATGCTCTGCTGTCCTTGCCCCTAAAGGAGAAAGAGTTGCAGCGACAATCAAAATAGGAAGAGCAGTCTTAAAAACAATCAATTTTTCTCTGGCATAACTTACCGAGGCTAAAGTCATGGCAATCGAATTTAAAAGAAGGGCTGTTGACATAGCGGTTAAAAGCGGAATTCTTAAGGATAAAAATATAGGAATTAAAATAAACGCAGCTCCAACTCCTGCTATGGTTAATATTGTCGTAAACACAAAGGTAATTATCCCTGCAATGATAAAAGTTAACATCCTTTTTCCCTCCTCGGCTTTACTTCAAAAGAACGTCATTTACAAACAGCAACAGCGCCACTGCCCATAGGACCGAACCAAATATTATGCGTACTCCTTTGGGCTTCAGTTTCTGGGCCATAAGGCGGGAACCCAGTTCGCTACCTAAAAATACAGCAACCACGCAACTTATCCAGATAAACCAGTTGGGTCTTGCCGCTATAGTCAGGTGAGAGATGACACTCGATATGCCCGAGCAGGTAACTACAAAAGCGGACGTAGCGGCGGCCGCCTTTGCCTCCAGTCCGGCAATATAAAGCAAGGGCACGATAAAAGAACCACCACCGCGACCAATAAGGCCGGCAATAAACCCCAGAACACTTCCACCAGATAAACCAAGAAGGATGTGTCCTTTAGAGGATACTTCCCCTTTTTTGGGTTTCCAGCCAGAAAGCATGAGGCTTGCTGCTGTGGCAGTAAAAGCCGCAAAGAAGGCGATGAGCGGCTTGGCAGCGATTTGAACGTTCAACCATGCTCCTACCGGTGGAAAAATTAGCATCGTAATGGCAAAGGGCAAAGCCGCTTGCCAATCCACCATTTTCTTTATGGTATAGGTTATTGTCGCCGTGCCGCTGTTAACGACATTCAAAAGCATGCCCAGGGGAATGGCCTCAGTTTTAAAGTCAAGACCCATCCAGTATAAGATGGGAATGTATAGCTGAGACCCTCCCATGCCCAGCATGGAAAAGGCAAACGCTATGCAAAAGAAAATCAAAGGAGCGAAGTAAAGAGTATTCATGCTTCATCGCTATTTATATCCGGAGCAAGGGATACAGACGGGTTTACCGTCTTTCATTCGCAAATAACGCTCAAATACATATTCACCACAGACGCTACATTTATCTTTGTTAAAAGAGCCCTTAACCGGTGAGAATTTAAAGTCAGGCTTGGGTTCAACCTTAAACATAAAATTATCCGTCTGCTCATACACCCAGTTAATAACTTCCTCCGCAACCGGCTGGGGAATCTGGGATGGTTCAACACCTTTTTTGCGGTATACAAAAAATTCAAATTTACCCATCGCATCAATAAACTCAGGTGTAAGCGAATAGCGCACGGCACCTTTATTAGGATGATAGAAAATCGCAGCCAGCTTGCCGTAAAATGTTTTTTCTATCAAAACCTTACCGTATGTTGCTCCGGTTGCGGCCTGGAGACCATCCACCATACAGGTCTGCGGATGCCCTTCGCCTATCTCAGGGAATACAAAGAAGCCGTGATCCTTCTCGCGCTCGAGCTTAAGGTATTCGATGGCAAGTTGGCCCATCCTATAGCCAATAGGCATGAACGGACAGCGATGACTATGGAATTTGAACGCCCAGTCCGGCGGGATATTTTTTACACTCATATTTTTTTACCTCCATTCGACTTGAAACGATAAATTTCCGGGAATAATCAAATTATCTCTTAAAGGTGGGTCTCTATTAACTCCCCTTCCATCGACAATGACAAAATTTAGATTTCTTCATCTCAGTCTTGTTTATATATCCTCATAAATCTGGACAGAGCCCGCTTTCTTTCTTTTATCCTTTCTGCCCACATTTCAAGTAAGATTTTTCCTTGAGGCGTGATGTTGTAGTATCTCTTTTTTTTCTGGCTTTTGGCTTCCTGCCAGGACGAACAGACAAATCCTTCCTTTTCTAATCTTCTCAGGGTTCTGTAAACCGCACCCACATCTACTGATTCTTTGTGAAATCCTAATTCTTTTAGCTTTTCTATTAAATCATATCCATAGAAGGAACCTTTTGATAAAAATAAAAGCATACTCGGTTCTATAAACTTTGATATTCTATGGAGAGAGTAAATACATTCTTTTTCTTTATTCCCCAGGTCTTCTTTTACCATCACCTAAAACTAGTAGATGCGATTAAAATATATGATTTAATCATATAAATTTATCCTCTGTTTGTCAAACGGGAAAGGCCGAGTGTTTTTTTAAAAACGATGTATTTTTTCTTAGCTATATTTGAGGCCTCCTGATAACAGAAGCCCTGTCATTCAAAAATGCCTTTTTCTGAAACTCAGGGCGACGTTGACCAGGATGATAAGTACCGGGACTTCGAGCAGCGGCCCGATGACCGTGGCAAAGGCTTGGTTGGAGCTGATGCCGAAGATGGCCACGGCCACAGCAATGGCCAGCTCAAAGTCGTTGCTCGCAGCTGTAAAAGAAACGGCCGTGGTCTGAGGGTAACCGGCGCCCATTTTCCCGGCGACAAAGAAGGCCGCAAACCACATTAAAAAGAAATAAATGACGAGAGGCACCGCAATCCGGACGACATCCAGCGGCTGGGTGATGATGTATTCGCCCTTGAGCGAGAACATGACCACGATGGTGAAGAGTAGAGCGATGAGGGTGATGGGGCTGATCTTGGGAGCAAAGACCGTCTCGAACCAGGCTTTGCCCTTGGCCTTGAGCAGAGAAAACCTGGTGATGACTCCGGCCAGGAACGGTATGCCTAAATAGATGAAAACCGTCTTAGCTGCCTCGAATACTGATATCCTGACATCAATCCCTTTAACAAGTCCGAGCGCATTAAGGAAGACGGTGATGAAAACATAAATATAAACGGCGTAAAAAAGGACCTGGAAGATTGCATTGAAAGCGACTAGTCCGACAGCAAGCTCTCTATCGCCGCCGGCCAGCTCGTTCCAGACAATGACCATGGCAATGCATCTGGCCAGGCCGACGAGGATGACACCGATCATATATTCAGGATGGTGGCGAAGAAAAAGAATCGCCAGCCCGAACATGACCAGCGGCCCGACAATCCAGTTCATGACAAGGGAGAAAGCCAGAAGTTTTTTATACTGAAAAACCTTCCCTATCTCTTCATACTTCACCTTGGTCAGCGGCGGGTACATCATTAGAATCAGCCCCACCGCAATCGGGATCGAAGTGGCTCCCACCTGCAAGCCAGCAATAAATCGGCTTACTGCAGGCGCAAAGTACCCAAGAAGAATCCCGAATCCCATGGCCAGGAATATCCAGAGCGTGAGAAAGCGGTCAAGCAATGACAGCCGTGCAACCTTTGTTTCAGACATCAATAACCTCCTTCATTATCATTATCATTAAAGGAAATTAGTCTTTCTTTTTATCAAGAGCAAACAATTGAGCACACGTTGCCTAAAATCTGAATTTAACTCTTCAATTTACTATGCAGGGCTTCCAGACGGGATCGATAAACCTCCCGAATTCTCCCCTCTTCTTCCACTAAAGGTCTGACCGGGATGAGGTCCATGACTTCCTCGGGGATCAAGTCGGAATGAAAGAGAGTCTTCGCTGCTCCTTCGATCATATAAGAGATCGCCTTCCTGGCCTCGTCTGGATCTATTCCAAACGCCTCTCCCATTCTCGCCAGCTCTTCCCACTGGAACCAGAAATAGGTGGGGCCCATCGCGGTCAGGACGGCGTAGGCTTCAAGGGCATCCTCTTTGACTACAGGGCATTCGCCCAGTGTGGAGAATAAGCGCAACATCTCCTTTCTCTCTTCCGGGTTGATCCCGGCTCCGAAAACAACAGGATTATACCCAGCGTTAACGATCGAAGGGGCGTTGGGTATCGTCCGGGCGATTCGAGTGAACCCGCCCAGGATTTCGGAAATTTTGGCCATCGTGATTTTCGGCGCCAGAGATATAAGCACGGCCTCTTGTTTTAAAAATGATTTGATTTCGCCAAGAGCAGGCAGCACCGCCGGCGGATGGAGGGCTATGAACATGATATCGCTCGAAGCGGGAAGTATATTGTTACCGGGTGCAGTTGTGATGATTTGGAACCTTTCTTTTAGGGTCTTCAGGATTCCCGGATTGATATCGCTGACAACAATCTTCTGAAAATCCGTCCCCTTTCTTTTGAATCCTTCAAGTAGAATCCGGGTGACTCGCCCGCCTCCGATAAAGCCGAGAGTTTTTTCAATCATCATCTCCTCCTTTTTTGAAAACAGTATAAGGACATCATCCCATAAGCACGTGTTTTCCGGATTATCACTTCGCGCCGGAATCTTTCTTTCTTTTCTCAAAAATAAAATACAAGTTTGGCAATAACAGGAGAGTCACAAAAAGAGAAAAAAACAACCCGCCGATGACTGCAACAGCCATCGGCTGCAGCATGTCTCCACCCTCTCCCCAGTTTATGGCCAGGGGCAAAAGCCCGAGCATGGTTGTCGCTTGAGTCATCAGAATGGGCCGTATCCGCAAGGGAGCAGCTTCCAGAATAGCCTCGCGAACAGGCAATCCTTGCTGCCTTTTTTCATTGATAAAAGAAATCATCACCACGCCCTGAGTCGCGATGCCGCCGCTCATGATCACAACTCCGATAAGGACGGTTGCCCCGGCAGGAAATCCAGTCAGCAATAAAGCAGCCAAGACTCCGGCCAGCGCAAAAGGGACTCCCAGGAGAATGAGGAAAGGCTGCTTAAAAGAATTGAATTGAATGGCCAGAATGACATAAGCAAAGAACAGGGCAAAAAGGATAATCTGCATTAAAGTCCTCTGGCTTTCCTTCATCAAGTACACCTGGCCGCCGAAATTCAGGGAATACCCTTCAGGAAGAGGAATATCACTCAGAGCATGGCTAACGGCTGAAGCCATGGACCCCACACTGAATCCACCTGTCACATCGCTGGCGACGATGATCTGCTGAATCTGGTCTTCACGCAAAATTTCAACCGGTCCAAGCCGCGGGATGACCTGGGCCACTGTGCGCAAGGGAACTTTCAAGTTTCCCGGAGCATCAAGGAAGAGGTTTTCGATGTCTTGACGGGAACGGATATCGGTTTCAGGAATCCTGACCCGGATATCGTAGTACTCGCCGGCCTCCCGAAATTGAGTCGCCACCTGGCCGTCGACAAGGCTGCGGACCGCACCAGCGACGGCCTGGGTCGAAAGTCCGATATCGGCCAGCCGCAGGCGGTCAACCTGGATCTGGTATTCCGGTTTTGTGATTTGAGTTCCGATTCTGACGTTGGTCAACCCCTTGATATTTTGCAGGCTCGATGCGACCTGCTGGGCGATCTGATCGATCCGAGCCAGGTCAATTCCCCTGACCTTGACTTCGACATCCGATTCTCCCACCTGGCGGATCCCTTTCATCTTTTGCTGGCTAACAACCAGCCTGGCGCCGGGAATGGCATGTTTCATGGCCAAGGGCCGGATTTTTTCGATGTATTGCCGTGTGGAAAACGGCCTTTTGCTTTTCGGCACAAGTTCGATGTCGACCTCCCCCTCGTTGGCAACCTCGTAAGTCACAAGCCCCCAAACCTTGCCACCGGAAAGAGTAAAGTACCTTTCCACTTGCGGGTCATCCTTGGCGATGGACTCCAGCCCGGCCAGCAGTCTATCCGTCTGCTCAACAGACGTCCCGGTAGGAAGAATCACCTTGATCAGGACTCGGCCGTCATCCATTTTTGGCAAAAACTCTGTGCCCACTCTGCCAAAAAAGAAAGCACTGGCTCCAAGAACGAGGACGAATAGACTCACTACGGGCCAGCGGAACCGGAGGAGTCCGCTCAATAACCTCCGGTAAGCCTTATTGATACTCAGCACAACGCGGTCAAAGGGACTGACTCGAGTTGTTTTCGTCTCCCGCCTGACAACCAGGAAATGGGCCAGCATGGGTGTTACCGTCAGAGCCACCAGCAACGAAGTCAGGATGATTCCAGCGATCGTGAGGATGAGCTCCTTGAACAGAAGCGAGGTCAAGCCGGGGATGAGGAGAAAAGGCGTAAAGAGGGCAAGAAAGGTTAAGGTGGCAGCGACGACCGCCAGCGCGACCTCTGATGTGGCGTTAACGGTCACGCTTTCTTCTATAGCAGATGTTCCAGCAAACCTTTGAGCCTGCCTTTCTCTCTGAAAGCGGGCGATGTTTTCGATAACGACAATGGAATTATCCAGGACAACCCCCATGGCAACGACCAACCCTCCCAGAGAAAAAATGTTGATCGAAAAGCCGCCGATTTTCATGAGGAAAAAATTGAAAAGAACAGTCAAAGGCAGGGCGACCAGCATGACCAGAACCTGCCTCCAGCGTCCGAGGAAGAGAAAAATCACAAGGATCACGAGAAAGATTGCCATGATCGCCGCATCGCGAACCCCCCGAATGGCTCCCTCGATATAGGAAGCCTGGTTCTCGATGCTGTCAAAGGTAATATCAGGAGGCGCGGTTTCTTTGATCTTTTGGATTAACGCATTGATCCGCTTGGCTACTTCCACGGTGTTGGCGTCGGCCTGTTTTAGGATGTTGAGCTTAATGGCCGGCTTGCCGTTGAACCGGGTGATCAAGCGGATATCTTCGTGGCTGTCCTCAACGCTTGCCAGGTCTTTCAGCCGGACCATGGATTTTCCGTCGTTGAGGACGACGACGTTACGGATGTCGTCAAGCGTCCGGAATTCTGCTGTCGTGCGGACGATAAATTCGCGGTTCTCTTCGATCACCCGGCCGGCCAGATGTTCGATGTTTTCTTCGTTCAGGCGCTTGATCACCTGACTCAAGGTGAGCTCATAGGCAGTCAGTCGCTTCGGGTCCAGGTTGACCCTTATTTCTCGCGTTAGCCCTCCGGCAATTTCCGTCCCTGCTACCCCCTTGACCGCCAGAAACTGATCCTGCAGGACATTCTCGATCCAGGTTCGCAATTTAACCATATCGCGGCCTTCGGACATGATGACGAGCTGGACGACTGGCAATTGGGAGGGGTCGGCTTTAAACATCACCGGAGGGTCAACATCAGGCGGTAGCTGACGGGTGGCCAACCCCATTTTCGCCACCACATCCTGATAGGCAACGTCAACATCAGTTCCGTACTCAAAATTCACCCGCAACGTGTACTGGCCCTCTATTGAAGAGGACTCTAAATAATCCAGGTCATCCACGGTGCTGAGAACACGCTCAACCGGCTCGGCGATGTTGTCGTTAATTTCCTCAGGAGTGGCGCCTCGCCAGTAAATATGAACTCTGATCATGGGATAGGTGATATCGGGCAAAAAATCTGTGGGCAAGTTGAAGTATCCAAAAAAACCCAGCACAAAGGCTGTCGCCATAAGCGCCAGGGCAGCGACAGGACGACGAATAACAACGGAAGTCAGTTTCACGGATGACCTCCTGGCGGTGATTTCTGCTTCTCCTGGGCTGGCTGGATTTTGACAGACATTCCTGTTTTCAATTGTTCCTGGCCTTCGATGACAACAAGATCCCCCTCTGAGACACCCGACAAGATTTCCACCCATCCGTCGGCCTCCAGCCCTGTTTTCACGACGCTCTCCTCGGCTTTTTCATCTTTGATAGTAAAACATATCCTGTATTCGGGTCGATCGATAACGGCCGGCACTGGAATGGCAAGAGCTTTTTCGATCGTCCTGATAGCAAACGTCACCCGGACAAACATTCCGGCTCTCAAGTTAGGACAGAAATCATCGAGGGCAATCTCGACAATGCCGTTTCTCGTTTTAGCATCGACAAGAGGATGAATCCTCTGGATTTTTCCGCTAAAGATTCTCTCCGGGCAGGCGTCCGCTTTAACACTCGCAATCTGTTTTAGGCGCAGCTTTCCGATATCCAATTCTGAAATCGGCAGGTCCACTTTCAACCGTTCGCCGCTTTGAATTTCAAAGAGTCTGGTTTTGGCTGGCACCATATCCCCGAGGTCTACCCAACGCTGGGAGACGACGCCGGAAATCGGACTGGTGACTGGAATTTCTTTGTACTGCTGTAAGGCAAATTCGTAATCTAACTCTGCTTGGCGGTGTTCTTCCTGAAGCCTTGGATTTTGGGGCTCTTGATCCAGAGCTTTCTTTTTTTTCTCCAAAATTAATCGAGCGGAATTGATGATATCTTCCCGCACGAGGGAACTGATGAACGCCATAACTTCATCCTTCTGAACCTTATCGCCCTCCCTTTTTAAAAGCCCGGATATTTTCCCTTCGGCTGTGGAGAGGATATTGGCGACGTTTTCCGGTTGAATGGTCCCCGGAAGCTCAAGCCGTTCGACCATTTTTCTCCGCTGTATCGGATGGACTCTCACCAGCCTCGCTTCGACCTTTGCCTTAGGCGGGCCGGGCGGTTTCACTTCTTCTTTTTTGCTACAGTCCGGAATGATGAGTAATGAGGCTAAAAGAATTCCCAGGCTAAATAACTGTCTCATTAGCAACACTTTTTTCATGATCTGTCCTAAGCGCATCAAAGTATTCCCAAGACAAAGAGCAACTGAGCCTTGACATTGTTGTATTCAACGACAGCCTTGTTTAATTGAAGCCGGCTGTTGAGCAGGCTTTTCTGGATATCCAGGAGGTCCGTGTTTGACCGACGTCCAGCCTGGTACTCAATCAGTGCTAGCCGGTGGCTTTTTTCTGCTTGCTCGACAGCCTTTTTCTGGACCTCGATTCTCTGTTTCATTTCATCCAGCCTCAAAGAGAGGTTCTTAACCTGAGCTTCAAGAGCCTTACGGAAATATTCCTGTTGGAACTTAAGCTGTTCCACCTGGGATTCGGCGGAGGCAATTCTGGCATCAATCACTCCGCCTGTAAAAAGAGGCATCTGGGCCGAAATCCCGACAAAAAATCGATTGTTTTTGCCGAAGGAAAAGGACTCCAGCCCGAATTCATACCCGTACCATACAGTTGCCGATATCTGCGGGAGACGGGCTGATTTTTGTATAAGGACCCCGGATTCTGCCTGTTTAACGTCCCATTGGAATTTTGCCCAAACAGGATTTTTTTCGAAGGCAGTTTCCAGAAAATCTTCCTGCCTAATCGGAGGAGGTTCGAGAGACAATTCCTCCTGAGGGATAAAGGTTGCCGGAGAATCCCGGCCCAGGAGCACGCCCAGGTCGTTTGAAGCCAGAAGATAATCGTTATGAGCTTTCAGAATCTGACTATCTATATTCGCCATTTCCACTTCCAGACGATTGAGCTCGAGTTCTGACATGCGGCCGGCCTGAACAAGAAGCCGGGAATACTGATGCGTGGTTTCGAGCTGCCGTCGGTTCTCCTGAAGGATTTTGATTTCATTGTCAACAGAAAGGAGCCGATAATAAAGGATTGTCACTCCCAGTTTTATATTCAACCAATCATCACTTAAATCATATTGCTTAGATTCGAGCCCAGCCTCGGCGCTTTCTTTGGCCTGCTTAAGTCTGCCTCCGGTGAACAGGGGCTGAGTGACGGCGAGGCGAGGGAATAGATCATGCCTGATATTTCCCAGAATTACGGATTTAAAGCCAGGGATAATGTCTAAATAATTGTAATCAAAACTGGCATTGACAGACGGCAAGAAAGTCCCTTTCGCCTCCTGGACCATCGCCTGTGCACTTTCGACCTCAGATTGAGACCTCTTCAGCAGGTCGCTATTAGCCAGGGCTTCATCTATAGCCTGCTTCAGGGTTATTCTAACCATTTCTGTCCGCTTCATCTGTGCGGAAACCGCGGAACTAAAAATAACGCAAAGTAATATAAAAAGGGTAATCTGTTTCATTTCAAATTCGCTCCTCCACCGACATTGTTTTTGTTCGCAAGAATTATATCGCCAGGCCATAAGCTTCATTGATGAGGGTGATGAGCTGGTCTAAAAGAGTCTCGGCTTCCTTCAATTCCTTCCTTTTCGTGGCGACGGCAAAATCATAAAAAGATGCCGTTACCTTCTTCATAGTGGATATAAAATTCTTGCACCGCATGAGATCATCGGGGGCCGGGCAAGAAGAAAGCTGGACTTGATCCAGGCGTGCCTGAAGCTGGGAAATGGTTCTGGGATCCACATTGGTTCCTTGACTGACCATCTCGGTTTTCAATGACTTCATAAGTTTGCGCAGATGAAAAAGATGATCTGATGCGCCAACAATTCCATTTTCTTCATGCATCTTGACAAGAAGCTCGCAGGAGAGCGCGCACACCTTAAAAGATTTTTCGAATGAGCCATTGGCTAAATTCGCTTTCATCGCCTCCATATTTAAAAAAATCTCCATTAGCCTTTGCTTAAATCGAATGTCGTCTTTGTACTCCTCCGGAGGATCCTCCTGGAAATTCCGCTGAACGCGTTCCCATAGAGCGATAGCCATACTAATATGATCAATGGATTTCTGATAATTCTGGGTATCAGGTTTTTTCATGAGATCTTGTAAAAGACCGCAGAATGCCCTCATCTCCAGACGACTCTCTCTAACGGCCGCATCAAAGGATTTCAGGGAGGATTCGGCATAAGCAGAGTGTTGCGGCATTTTCCAATTGCCATTTAAAGTGACTGATACAAAAAGCGCCAGAAAAAATAAGATTTTAAAGTTTCCTTTCGTATTGAAACTCTCCTTTATAGTAAACGAGCGTTGAGGTTTTCAAATTTCATTTTCTAACTCATCGCGATTTCTATAATTTATGTTCCGCGAAAACGACAAGGCCGTCTTTCAGAATCAAGTCTCTGAGTTCCTTCTTAATCCCAGCACATCTTCTGTTTCCTTCTAGTCTTCGCCTTTCTTAGGAATATAAGGGCACTTGATGCCCAGGCACATTTTGTTTTTGAGACTCAGAAGTTGAAAACCTCCATAAACCTCCTACATCCAGAATAGAAAATAGGCCCCGACCAGAATGATGATGACTCCGGCAATTTTCTGGAGAATCTGGTTGGTCTTGCGCAGGCCCTTTGACTCGATCAATTTTTTCGCCGCGCCCATGGATGTGCCGGCGACTAAAATCAGGGCGGAATGGCCCAGCGCAAAAATAAGAAGCAGGAATCCGCCGTAGAGGATGTTTCCACGGCTTGCGACATAGGCGAGGAGCACGGCCAGGATGGGCACCGCGCAGGGCGTGGAAACAACTCCGAACAAAAGTCCGAGCATGAAAGCTCCCACCGGCCCTGCTTTCCTGATGTTCACGGGTTGAGGAAGGTTAAGATTAAATTTGAAAAGGCCCAGAAGGTGAATCCCCATGATCAAACAGACTCCTGCCACCAGATACTTCCAGAACGCTCCGACATCCCCCAGCATCCTCCCCATCAGAGCCGAGATCAGACCGAGGGTGGCGAAAGTGATCGAAAGCCCGAGGACAAAAATCGCGGAAAAGGCAAAAGACTTCTTAACGTTCACGGCCTCAGTGCCGGCTACAACGCTGATTAGGAGGGGAATCATCGCCAGAACGCAGGGGTTCGAGGCCGTCGTCGCGCCTCCGACGAACACGGCCAGGATCGCCAGCCAGGGATTCTGCTGGATAAGCTGTGAGATGTCACCAAAAAGGTTTTCCATTTTTTAACCGCTTAAAGGATTCCCTTTTCCTTAAGCATCTGCAGGATTTCCTCTTTGGGGAAATAGCCGACATGCCGGAAGATCTCTTTGCCGCTTTGATCGATAAAAACCTGGGTGGGGATGAGCTGAATACCATATTTTCGGGCAGGCCGGGGATCTTTCCAGACGTCGTAAAACACGACCTGTATTTTCCCCGCGTATTCTTTAGCTATTTCCCTCATGATGGGCTGCATGGCCCGGCAGGGAATGCACCGGTCAGCCCCGAGTTCGATGAATGTCACTTTGTGCTTGGAGAAATCCAGGTTGAGATCAAAGGTGACAAGAACTTTGCCTTCTCCACCGGCTTTATTATTTGTGGCCGGGCCTGTCTCGGCTTTCGCGGTTTGATTTGCAGGCGAGTTTGCCTCCTGGCCTTCGCTCCGGCTGCGGCAGGATTGACTGACGACAAGCATCATCGATAACACCGCAGCGCAAAGCAAAACAATAATCGGGTTACAGAGTCTCGGTTTTTTCATTTGGATTTCTCCCTTTCATTATGCAGCTGAGAAAGTAGCTGATAAGAACGATGCTGAACAGGACAGGATAAGCGCCATCCAAAGCCCAGCAAGATCCAAATCGATACGAAAAACATAACTCTATGATTTCACCTGAATTGCCAGCACAACCATTTTTGTTTCCGCTTGGAGAGAACGAGTCTCTTTTTCTTTGGGGACGAAAATAAAAGAGGATTCCTTTATCGCTTCCTCTTTGCTGTCAACGACGATTTTTCCTTTTCCTTCCATGACTACAAAAATGACGTCATGGTCCATCCGGCAGGGTGGAATCTGCTGCCCTGCTTCCAATCCCATAACTTGAGCCTTGACCCTCTCAGTTTCGAAAAAGAGATGTTTAGTGTGGCGATCGTGCGAGAATTTTACCATCTGCATCAAAGAAAAATGTTTCATAAGGTTTAGATAAGCGTCGTGAGAAATATCCATGTTTTTGCTCCTTCTTTACTTCATCATTCCCCCTACGACAATATCTATTGCCTTCTCCTCCTCAAGTCCTCGGGCCATAAGAGTTTCGACCTGCTTCTTATCTACTCTTCCGATAGCTGCCTCATGGGTGACCTGAGCTAAAGGATGAATGACGTTAACTATCGGAATGGCCTTGGCGAGCGCCTGATCCTGGACAATCTCGACACAATCCACATGACCACGGGAATTTGCCCCCTCAGCGATCATTTCATTGATCACCTCACTCTGAGCCTTATCCCGGACAGCAATGCGGCTTTTAATCAGTCCTCTGGAACCCCTTCCAGCAAGATGCCCTGCCTCTTTAATTTTTATTTTATCGTTTCCGTATCCATAAATTTTGGTAATCATTTCTAAAACTGCCTCATCATCCACCTCTGCCTTGTAATCGAGATCAAACACCCCAACTCTTCCTTTGAGCAAGGAAAAATTTGTTTTCAATCGGCTTTTCTTTCCCACCGTTATTTTTGCTTGAGGAATAACCTCAACTCCTCCTTGTTCTCCATGGAAGTGAACCTCGTTGTATTCATAAAAAGCGTTATCACCGACCTCGATGTTTGCCTTCATAATATGCTGAACCTTAACAGCATTGGGGAAGACGCAGTGAGCAAGAAGGCTTATTCCGGCGTTGTCTTCGACTTTGGCCTGAATGTTGATTTCCTGTCTTCCTTCCTCTGGAATTATTCCAAAGCAGAGATGAACAGGCCTGAAAATTTTAAAGCCTTCCCTGACAGTGAGGATGACGTTGATACCCGACTCTGTTTCTTCTGGCTCAAGCATTAGCCCCTCCACCAGATGTTTCCCCAGAACTTTATTTTTATGAACAACCAGATGAGCGATCTTTGAGTCTTTGAAGGCTTCCGGGGCTCCGCCGCCTTTCTTGTACGCTTCAAGCATCAACTCATAATCTTGCATCGCTTTTTCTCTCTGCTTCTTCAATCTTATTGTTTTCTTCAGCAGGAAAAATCTTCTCTGGACAGGGGATGCATTTTGTTTTGTAATACTGAGCAACTTCTTCAGCTTGACCTTCTTTTGCGATAAGGCCGCTGCACATTAGGGAAGTCCTGTCCGCAATCTGTGCTATATCTTCCCTGTGGGTGATGAGAAGAACAGTCGTGCCTTTTTTCTTCAGGGTCTTAATCATCTCAACAATATTTTCGAGAGCTAAAACATCAATTCCTGAATCCGGTTCATCAAGGATAACCAGCTTCGGTTCCTGGGTAAAAATGCTGGCTAGTTCAATTCTTTTTCTTTCGCCGCCACTGAGTGTCCTGTCAACTTCTCTTTTTAAATATTTTTTGGGATCCAGAAGAACAAATTCCAGGGCCTCTATAATTTTATCTCGGTTTTTTTGTTTCATTCCTAATGAGAGATAGTCTTCTACAGTCAGGCCTTCAAATCGTGCCGGTTCCTGCCAGGCTAAGGTCAATCCCATCTGTGCTCTTTTCCAGATAGGAATGGAATTAACCTCATGATTATGAAAAATAATCCTGCCTTCATCAGGCATATAATCGCAGCAGCCGACGATAAGATAAGCCAAGCTGCTCTTCCCCGCTCCGTTTGGTCCCAGTATGCTGTGGATTGTTCTTTCTTCCACCCTGAGATTTACGTTTTTCAAGATCAATCGACCTTCCCTTTTTAAACTAACCTCCTCAAGGATGAGTAGATCTGACCGCATTATTCAGTGTCCTTTTCTCTTCATATTTTTGTGAATCAAGAGTGATATTTTTCTCCAGATCCAAACTAACCCGTATGTTGCCAAAAAATAGCAAAGGCCTGTGTTCGCACAATACTGGCACATATTCCAATCTCTTTTGAAGCCCGAAATTCTGGGCTCCTTGAGATATAAAAATCAGCTCATATCCTCAAGCGTTCTCTGACTCTTCCTTTAATTTATGATTCTCCATTTTCATTTAGATGTTTCTTTTTGGCTGTGCTCCTCGTAGTATTTCTTGATGATTTCGCGGATTTCCTGCATGGTTGGAAAGGAAATCGCATCCTGCGTGCATAGGTTTTTACAGGCTGAACAGCTGACAACACAGTTGAAAGGTTTTAAAACTTTTGGACAATTGTTTTCCTCGTCCCATTCGAAAACTCCGTTCTGGCAGAAATCATAGCATTCGCCGCATCCGATGCACTTTTCTTCATCGATGGTGGGATACCAGGGGATTTCTTCGCGAGGAATTTTTGTAGACATCTTGACAACCTCTTTTCTTATTTCTTCTGTTCCAGAGCTTCTCTCACTTTCTTTATTGCTTCCTCTGTCTTAAGATTTCTTAAATCAAGCGGGATAACCTGTTTTTCAAAATCTGCCGCGACCTCTTTGAAGGCATCCTTCATCATCTTTATCTGCATCTTGGGGTCACAGGCTCCGATAATATAAATTCCATCGTTTTTAATGAAATCCTTTATGAAACGGTCTCCGTCATCAACACAGAGCTGAGGGTGAACGATGGCATACTCGACATCCATTTCCTGGCGAACTGTGTTAACCAGCTCCCAGAGGTCCAGGGATTGAAATCCCGGACACTGTCCCGTGCAGATGCACATCAGAAATCTTGGTTTTTGTTTTTGGGTCATTTGATACCTCCTTTTTTGTTCATTGATTTCAAGGCGAAAACCAGACAGACATCATGAATAATTTTGATTTTATTTTCCTTTAAAATGCGGGTGACATAACTCATCTTCTTACTTAAATTCTTTTAAGATTTATCTTTTTTAGTGCCAAATATTTTTTGAAAAATGTTTATTGACTTCTTCTTCTCTGTTTTATCTCTATTTCCCTGGGGTTTTTTAACCGGCCATTGTGTTTCGGCAAATGAGCGATACTCCCGTAACAATGCTTCTTCATATAAATCGTTCATGTTTTCAGAGATATAATTTTTCTCCTGAACCCTGTTTAACAATTCCTTTTTTAGAGCTTGATCATCTTCTATTCCCAGCAGATAGACCTCCCTCAGAATCTTCTTAAGATCATGGATTCCGGCCTCACTATCGCCAACTTTAATAATTTTAAGGTTTGGAGGAATCATGGAGCAGGTGCATTTCATTTTTCACCTCGCTCTTCCTCTATCCATTCTTTGATCTCTTTTATCGAGGGAACCCATCCTTCAGACTTAACTTTTCCGTTTATGAGAAGTGCCGGAGTACGAGTGATTTTGTATTCAACCATTTTCTCGATATCGCTTATTTTTTGAAGATCAGCAACAAGATTTAACTCGATCAAAGCATTCATTGTTCTCTTCTCTAAATCATTACAGATGGGACACCCAGGGCCTAAAATTCTGATCTCTAAATAATCCATTTATATCCTCCTTATCTGTCCCAAATTCTATTTTTCTTAATGTAAGACAAGGCATTCGTCTCAGACGGACTTAATTGAATCTCATCCTGAATTGCCTTGATAATCTTGTTTTCTCTTATCTCTTCTGAAGCCGAATAGACTATCCATTTCCTTTCTTGTTTTGTATCGACTAAACCTAAGTACCTTAAGATGCGTAATTGGTGGGACAGTCGTGACTGCTCGATTTTTAATATCTCTTGCAATTCGCAGACGCAAAGGTCCTGTTGAAGAAGAATCAACAGAATCTTCAATCTGGTTTTGTTGGCTATGGCGTTTAATGTTTCTATGGTTTTATTGAACATATTTAAATATGCACAGATGATAATATTATCATATTTATCTTAAAAATAAAATATTCTTTTGTCAACTGACTTTTTATCCCCTCTAATAATCCCTAAATGATTTTCTTAATGTGATTAATATTTATAATTCGCCTTTAACCCAGAATCGGTGGCCGGATTCACCAGAATACGCATAAAGCTTGAAATCCTCCAATTATAACTTCCCAGATCATTTATTCCCCTACTTTCTTGGCTATTCCTTCTTAGCTCTTACGCTGCCAATTTTTGTCTTTGACATTCTTTCCCTTTCTTGGGAAGAGATTTCGACGCTCTCTTTGATCGCCTGAATGATTCTATTTTCTTTTATATCCTTTGGAACTGAGTATACTGCCCATTTTCCCTCCTGTTGGGCATCAACTAAGCCTAAGTATCTCAAGATACGCAATTGGTGGGAGAGCCGCGACTGTTCGATTCCTAAGATCTGCTGGAGTTCGCATACACAAAAATCTTCTTCCAGGAGAATCAAAAATATTTGCAGTCTTGTTTTATTGGCTAAAGCGTTTAAGATATCAAGTGTTCTTTTCATAACAGAGAAATATGAATAAATGATACTTATATCATATATAAATTTCAATCCTAAAATTGATTGAGGTCATTAACACTCTAAGAAGTGTTGAATCTGAAAGAGTTCTGAAATATAAAATTGTTTTTTTAATCTTATATTTTGAACATTATCGTAGATTAAAAATATTTTTAGTTTTTTTACCTTCATCTTTTTTAGTCCGGAACAAACAGACTGGGGACATCATATCCTGATGCCTTCAATAAACGAAGTAATTTTTTTTTCATATCTTGATTAATTTTTTGTAAATATATATGCCTCCCAAAGCAAGGTTCAATGGCATCTGATCCGAATAACTGGCTCAATCATCATTGCCATCTTTATAACAGCCTATGTGGCTGCTCAGTTCAACGCAGGTGCAAAATCTTTGAGCACAGCCCTGAATATTTCTTTTCTGGCCGCTCTTCTTATCTCAGGCACTTTGATCCTGGTATACGTGGTCCTGGGAGGATATATTGCCGTTGCTTATAATGATGTGATTCGGGCTATTATCATGCTGATCATACCGGTGATTCTTCCCGCCTACGGCCTTATCAAATTTGGCGGATTGAAGTCTCTGCTTCAAATCCTCTCGGGTCTCAATCCAAGCCTTATCAACCCCTTTTCATTGGGTATTGGAATCATAATTGGCTTTTTGGACATCGGCCTGAGCTCGCCCGGACAACCCCACAAGGACAAATAAATACGGAATAATCGCAGGAATGATCAGCGGAACACTGGTCATTTTTTGCTGGAAGTTGTTTCTTAAAGAGACAACAGGTATTTATGAGCTTATCCCCGCTTTCCTCTGTTCTCTGCTGGCCATAGTCGCATTCAGTTCAATCACCAAGGCATTTGAAAAATAAGATCACCTCTTCTTGAAAATACAGACATTGTCCCGGAACAAAAAGCCTTCAGCCATAAAGAGTCGATATCTGGATTTATATGCTTGGCTTTTGATTTTTTAAAAGAAAGAAATCGGTTTTCAGCTTTGGTAGCTGAAAGAGCATCTCTGTGCCAATTTGCCCAGCCAACCATCGTCAGAGAATATAAATTACGACTCAAAAAAACATCAAGGATCGCTTCCTTTCCTCAAATATTTGACATCCACTTTTTCCTGATATATAAGACCAAAAAATGCCAAAAATGATGTCAAGATGGAATTGATGTCCGCAGAGGAGCAAAGTGAATGACTGGAGACATATTCTTCGAGATCCATAAGGACCTTCCCCGGGAAGGTCCGGGAAGGGATAAATACACAAGAAAAGCATTCCAGATGCTGCCTAAGATGGATAGGCCCGGCATCCTGGATATCGGCTGTGGTCCTGGAGGGCCGACAATTGAGCTGGCCAGGTTAAGCAAAGGCCATGTTATCGGCCTGGATATCCACCAGCCCTACCTGGATAAACTCAAGAAGAAAATTGAGAAAAGCGGACTTTCTGATCGTGTGGAAGCAGTTAAAGGCTCAATGTTCGAGATGAATTTTCCAGAAGGGAGCTTCGACATCATCTGGGCTGAGGGTTCGATATTCATAATAGGTTTTGAAAGAGGGCTCAAAGATTGGCGAAGATTTATTAAACCTGACGGTTTCCTGGTGGTCCATGAGATGACCTGGCTGCAGCCCAACCCGCCGAAAGAGATCCGTGATTACTGGAAAAGGGTATACCCCGGGATAAGTCAAATTCCAGAGAACCTGAAACTGATTTCCCGCTCTGGCTATAAAATAATCGGGCATTTCCCTCTGCCTGAGGATGCGTGGTGGGATGAATACTACAGTCCCCTTGAAGAGAGGATCAAAAAGCTTCGGCAAAAATATAAGGAAGACGCCAACGCCATCGCGGTACTCGACAATGAACAGGAGGAAATAGACCTCTTCAGGAAATATTCCAAATGGTACGGTTCAGTATTTTACATCATGCAGAACGCAGGCGCCAAAAGCGCCGAAAATCAACTCCACCTCTTTAATCAAAAAAAAATTCGATTGTAGTTATGGCAGTCTCCAGGATCGTGTCTTTTCCTAGCGCCAGGTCTTCATCCAGAATCCCAACAAGAACGTCCGGCACAAGACCTTTTCCAGCATAGGGAGGCCGCACAACTAAAGCCACAACCGGCAAAGCTAGTTGATATGTGAGCTGGCTCTTCTTGCTCATATGTAACTCCAACAACGGGGAAATATCCAGGGATGAAATCAGCTCTCCGTAGATTTCGGACATATCCCAAATGTAATACAGCTCTCTTACAGAAACATGATTGTCCCATGCTCCTCCCAGATATATCTTCACTTTTTCCCTGAACATGGATGCTAGATAATGATGGTAGCCATAGGCGAGGTCAATTTGAAAATGGTCCAGGGAATGCTGTCCATAAGTAAGCTCTACTGAGGGAAACAGTTTCGATTTTGAATAAGACAGATAAACAGAATGGCGGTTCTTCTTTCCCATAAAACGATAGGACAGTTGTATGGGCGCACCAGAGCCTTTATAGGTCAGGGGTGAAGCCAACTCATCCTTGATCAAAAATGAAAGCGCCCCTGTGTGGAGGCTTATGTAGTTCTTCTTCGGCTTATCGGGTTGAGCCAGGAGAGTTTGAAGGGAAATGAGGATTATAAGAAGGATATATAAAACCCTCTTCATTTCTTTACGTCTCGAAAATAATATAATTGTCTAAAATTAGAACTCTTGTAACACACTCAAAATCAAAATTATATCGATAATTTTCGTAGATGTAAAATCACATAGACAGACTTAATCGATCGAGCTGCTTCATTAAGTTGCACGTTTCTATCTAAGGATCAAAGGCGAAAATAATAAACAAAAAAAATTTCTGTTTTTTAATTGGCGAAATAGCCGGCTATGTATCATAAACTGGGGCAGAATTCTTTCAGTAGGCCATGGGAATTGACGCAGCCTTTTTTGTGGTCATTTTTTCTGGACCGGGATAAATTCGATACCTTCGGCCATTCTCAGCAGTTCATCTTTTATTGTTTCGAAATGATTGTACGTTTTTCCCGAGGATGTTTGGAATAAAGAGCCGCAGCCGTAGAAAACGATCGTCACATCATATTCAGGGGAGTACCAGCCTCCATAAATCCCTTTTAAGGTGACAGTATGGTAAGGAGCAAGTTCGTGTTCCCATAAGGACTTTGAAGGTACTCCCAGAAAGCGAACAAGAAGCGACCGCGCCTTTTGGGACAGATCAGCATGACTGGCCATCGTACCTTCATATAAAGTTCTCTCGATTCCGCCGCTGTTGATCGTCCCTGTTTTCTCATAGTGTTCCCCATGGGCCAGAGGATTCGGGTCACCCATCGCTTTTAACCAGGCATTCTGGTCGTAGACAGCCAGTTTCCCCAATTCATTTACATCCATTTCCTCCCGGTCAAAGCCGAAGCGCTCCTTGGGTGCTTTGATGATATAAACTCCAAACCATGCTTGGTAGTAAGGTGAGCAGGGATTCGAGCGTTCAACATATTTGGCGAAGATGTTTTTTGGTCCACCCAAAGTAAAGTAGTTCATCCCCTTAAGGTTCAACGGCTCCCAGATCTGGTTCATCTCCTGTTTCATCATCGGAGAGATCCAGGCGTGGGGAAGATAAGTAAAGTGGGGCTTTACTCCATTAAGAATTTCCTGGTTTGCCGGTCTTTTATTGAGTTTCCAGACTCCAAATTGTAGCCGCAAGCTATGGAAGCTTTTGGCGATAAAAAACAGGATGATAACGATTACGGAGAGAATGATGATGCCGATCTTCATCCCTTTTTTTATCATGACATTCTCCTAGTGCAAGCAGGACTATAATTTGTAAAAAATAAATTGTTTTTCAATTGTAGTGGCCGAAAGAGCATCTTTGTGCCCCTTTGCTTATCCAGCCATCGTTAGAAAGCATAAATTAAGACTCAAAAAGATGCAAGGGCAGCTCATGAGCGCATGGTATATCCGCAAAGCCATTTAAGGCGCCAAGAGCGCGTGCGGAAGAAACATGTGTGTAAAATTCCTCGTCCTGTCAGACTACGGCTTAGAAATCGTCGAGCGGGTGCCGATCGAGATTCCGCACTGCTCAGAGAATGTCAAATATCTTAAGACCAAAAAAGAAAAGATGGGCCACATCCTGGATATGGTTTAAAGAATCAAAGCGAATTTTCTGAAATTACCTTACATTCGGCCTTCAGATTAAAGAAAGATAAATCGGTTGTCGGCTGCTGTAGCCGAAAGCGCATTTTTGCCCCTATTTTCCCTTCCAACCATCGTCAGAAAATATAAAACACGACTCAAAAAGCTATAAATGTTTTATTGGAGCTGATATGAAACCGCCCCCAGTCAGGATAGGTTCGCAGGAACTTTTGATCGCGGCTGAGGCCGGAACAGAATATTCTTCATGAGCCTTTCTCCCCCTGAGGAGAAGTCTGGGTGGATTCCAGCTTCTTAACGTCATTCCCGGGCTTCCGACCCCTTCATCCGGCCCTTCATGGGTCTTGACAGTCTTTTGAAAAATTCTTGCCCGTTTCGGTAGTCGAAAAGATGTTTGGCAGGCAAAATGTCAAGCTCATTCCTTATCTTAACCCATAAGTCTTGGATCAGCTTCGGGTCGAAGATACAAAAGGCGCCTGAACATGCTTAAAAATCAATAATTTTTTTTAAAGATCTAGCAGGTGAGTGAAATCCATATCCGATCATGCTCTTTAAAATGAGATCTGCCTTTTTAAGATTTATGATTCTCATTTTTACAGCCTTTTTCAGGAACCCCAGCGTCCCGGTCAGTTTTATTGCCAAGAGACCCGCTTCTCTTCTGGCTGCTCTATCGTCGCAGGCAAGGAGAAGCCCTCTTGTTTTAGCCAGAACTATGCTGGACGCCTCGCCTAAACCCAAAGACACTGAAAGTGACTCAAAAAGTGCTTTTTCTTCACCGCTCTTCAATTCTGTTTCTTTAAGCCAGCCGTTCTTAACCGCTTCTTGAATGACTTTCAAATTCGCATGCCCTCTTTGAATTCCTCTCATGATTTCAACCGAAACAAAATTGGTGATAAAAGCCCTGTTTCCATACATGATTTCGATAATAAAGAGGGATCCGGAAAGAGCAAAGTTAGAAATGACACAACAATCAAATATGATCTCACGCATTCTCCGCATCCTGGGCTATTTCTTTGAGATCTGGCGCATGGACTGGAATGCCACGTTCTTTTAGATAGATTCTGGTGCTGATAGGGTCAATCCCTAAAACCTCTGAAAGTTTGCCCAGGCTGATAAAGCCTTCCCTGTAGGCGCTGAGAGCAACCTGCTTTCTCTGGTCCAGCGGATCTTTTTTCTTATAAGCAGCATCCAAAGCTTCTCTGACGAGATTCCCTAGAGTCTTTCCGTCTTTTTTGGCATAGATTTTTAACCTTTTATGCTGATCCTCACTGAGCATGATATTGGTCCTTTTCATTGTTCCTCCTCAATATGTGTAACTATATGTGTATTCTAATCTTTTTATCATTGCTCGTCAAGTATCAGATTGATTATTTCCCGATTAGCGGCTGTTCTTTATTTATCCATACCAACTTGGCTTCCCAAGACGCCTAGATAAAGCCCCGGTTGGGCGAGCCACTTAGTGTTGCCCTTCGAATTTCTCCTGCCAAGATTTGACGACAAATGGAAAAATGTTCGCAAAATGTCTCGGCGCACTGCCACCATTGAAAACCAAACTCTTATCCCTTCAAGGATAGCTCAGCACGTGGACGAGGGCTTAGCTCTCCACTTTATCCGATTTCTTCGAAGTCAGGAAAAACGTCACGGGGCCGTCGTTGACCAGATGCACTTCCATCAGCGCCCCGAAAATCCCAGTAACCGCCTTCAGACCACGCTCCTGGATCAGGCGCACAAAATAAGAAAACAGCTTCCCCGCCCTTTCAGGCGCCTCCGCATTGTCAAAACTCGGCCTTCGCCCTTTCTTCACAGAACCGGCCAGGGTGAACTGAGAAACTGCCAACACCTCTCCCTGGACATCCAGCAGGGATAGATTCATCTTCCCTTCCTGGTCGGAGAAAATCCGGAGCTCGGCAGCTTTTTGCGCCAGGTGCCAGGCATCCTCCTCTGAGTCGCCTTTCTCAACCCCGACAAGAAGACAGATCCCCGCCCCGATTTCAGCCACAGTCTTTCCTTCGACCACAACCGCGGCGCTTTTAACCCTTTGTAAGACAATCTTCATCCTTGACCTTCCTTCAAAATTTTCTTCCGAGAAAATATATCTTTCAAGCCTTGCAAGTCTTTACGGTTAACGATCGAGCTCAGAAAAAGATAAATCATCATTCCTAAGACAATGGCGGAGAGCAAAAGGCCAAGCTGAAAAAGAAAGCTCAACCGGCTGAAATCAAACTGCTCGACAAAAAACCACACAGCCCCTCCCATCAGGGCCGCAGAAAGGAGGGACTTCAAAGCAGAGACAAAGAATTCCTTTTTTTCAATCCTGCCGATCTTCTTTTCTAGCAGCACAAAAAGGACGACAAAATTGAACGCTGAAGACACGGATAAAGCCAAGGCGATCCCTCCGACTCGAAGCGGCTTCATCAAGATCAAAGAGAGGACAATATAGATGAGCATGACAAAAAAGGCGACAACAACCGGAGTCTTCGTATCCTTCAAGGAATAAAAAGGAGGCGCTAAAATTTTCACGCCGGAAATGAAGGGAAGCCCGAGCGAAAAAAAGAGCAAGCAAGTGGCTGTCAGCGCAGTCGACTGGGCATCGAAAACGCCCCTCTCGAAAAGGACCTGAATGATGGGGCGGTTTAGAACGAGCAGCCCGGCCGCAGCCGGAAAGGTTATAAAAAATACGAGCTTCAAGGAAAAGACAAGAGTTCTTTTCATGCCTGGAATATCTCCCTGGGCTGCCAAATCCGAAAAGGTCGGAAGCAATGCTATGGAAAGAGCTATGGAAAAAAGCCCCAGAGTGATTTCTTCGACCCGGGAGGCAAAATAAAGGGAAGAGACGCTCCCTTCTTCCAGAGTGGAAGCCATCATGCGGCTGAGGGCGAAATTGACCTGATAGATGCCAAAGCCGAATATGCCCGGCACCATCAGCTTGGCCACTTTTCGCACGGCAGGATGGGCAAAAGAGAGCATCGGCTTGAAGCGCATACCTTTTTGCCAGAGAAAAGGAAGCTGGAAGACAAGTTGCAGACAGCCTCCGGCGACGACTCCGACAGCAAAAACAAAAGCAGGCTCTTCAGCTTTTCTGGCAAAAAGAGCTGCCGCGCTGATCACAGCCAGGTTGAAAAGAACAGGAGTGAAAGCAGGGACGAAAAATTTGTGGAATGAATTCAGGATGGCCATGGCCAGAGCAGCCAGGCTGATTAAAAAAATGTAAGGAAACATGACCCGGGTCAAGACGATGGTCAGCTCCCATTTCCCCTGGACATCCTTAAAGCCATAGGCCAGAATTTTGACCAGAAAAGGAGAAAAGACTACGCCCAAGACGGTGAGCAGGGCCATAACCAAGGTCAAATCAAAGAAGAAAGCGTTGGCAAATCTCCAGATCTCCTCCCGTGTCTTCTCCTTTTTGAGCTGGGTGAAAACCGGGATAAAGGCTGCTGTCATCGCGCCTTCACCGGTTAATCTTCTCAACAAATTGGGGATGATGTAGGCGATGGTGAAAGCATCCATGCTGCCGCTCGTTCCCAGGAAAAAGGCCTGAATCATATCCCGGATATAACCCAGGATCCTGCTCAGCACAGTGGGCGCAGCCACGGCGAGGGTCGATTGGACTAACCTCCGATTTTGTTCCTTCTGGTCCATGTTGCCCTTCAAGAATTCCAAGCCTTATTATGAAACCCTAAACCCAGGCAAAGTTCAACAACAAATTTCAGCAGAATTGTGGAAAAATGGATTTAAGCAGAATCTGCAATTAGAGTGCCGTCAACCACAAGCTGATTGACTTTGAAGAGGCGATATCTTATCATAGCTTCTTTAAAAAGGAGAAAAGAATGGCGCAACACAAATCAGCCATACGACAGTGGAGGCGGAGCGAGCGCCGCTATGACATCAACAAGAGGAATAAATCCGTCCTCCGTGGCCAGATAAGAAAATTAAGAGAAGCCATCAAGAATAAAGACAGAAAAGCAGCCCAGGAGCTTCTTCCGAAAACCTTTGCTGTTATCGATAAATCCGTCAAAAAAGGGGCAATCCATTCCAACAAAGGCAGCCGATACAAATCAAGACTGAGCCGTCAAGTGGAAATGATTACTCCTCCGTCTTCCAAGTAACCTTTCCCTCCTTCCGCAGCGCACAATAATCAAAAAGAAAGCTCTCCAAGAGCACTTGGGGATCGAGAGAAGATGTTTTTATCTTGAGATCGACCTGCTCAAGCTCATCCAGAATGTGGTTCATATCATCCATGGAGAATTTTTCGACCAGAGAAAAAAATTCTTTGAATTTCGTTGTATAAAAGTTGCCTAACTTTTCATGAATATGAGGCCTCAATTCCTTGAAAATGGCCTTCCGGTCACTCTCTTTTTCTCTGAGCAAAAGCTTGGCCATTAAAATATCCCTGCAAAACCTGGCCATTGAGCCCAATGCGTATTCAGGCTTCACTCCCTCTTTGAATAAATTGTTCAAGACAACGAGGCTCTGTTCAAAATCTGCCTTTTCCAGGCTGTCTGCAATTTCCCATTCAAAAAATGTCTTAACCCAGCCCGAAGCCTGGTTGACATCATCCAGATCAACAACATCTTTCTCGCCGGCAAATGTCACCAGTTTTTCGATCTCGTTGCTCAATCGTCTCAGGTCTCGTCCGGTGAGCTCTTCGAGCCTTGCTTTGGCTTCTGCCGTGGATCTCTTTCCCCGCAGGTGAAATCTCTTATCCATCCAATTGAAGAGAGATCTGCCTTTCAGAGGCCGCATCTCCTTGACCAAAACCACAGACGAAGGAAGGGATGAAAAAAATCCTAAAAGGGATGCACTTTTTTTGAGTTTCCCCGAAAAAATGATAATCAGGATAGTTTTTGATGAGGGAGACAGGAAATAGTGCTTCAATATTTTTTGCTCCTCGGTGGAAAGGCTTTCTCTTTTCCCTTTTTGAGCTTCAACAACAATAATTTTTGGGGAAAAAAAGAAGGGAACTGTCCGGGCTAAGTCTATGATTTCTGCCCAGGACTGGTCTTCAAGGCTAAGTCTCTCCACGCTAAAATCCTGAACCTCAGGCGAGATCAGGGTCTCTTTGAGCTGCTCGATAAATTCATGGGCAAGAAAAGTCTCCTCACCATGAAAAAAATAGCAGGGAAGAAGGGTTTCCTCCTTGATTTCTTTATTCAGGAGAAAGCTGTGCACTAAAATCCTTCCAAAATAGTGCTGACCAGGCTTCTGGCAAATTTCTCGGCGATGGAATCCAGCGCTTCTGATTCGACTCTCTCGAAATCTGCGCCTTCCGGCACCTCGTACTCCCCCTGATAACGAAAAGAAGGGTTGGAAAAAATCACTTTCTGATTGACCAAATCTTTGAGCACGATGCTGGCGACAACGGTGATGTTGTACCTGTCAGCCGAGGCGTCCTTGGAAAAAGCTATGGGTGTGGCGCTGAAGGAAAGGATTTCGCCGATCATAACAGCGTCCGCCGATTGCGTCTCTCCGCTGATTTCCACCTTTCCTCTGGCGACAAGCTCGTCGATGACTTTCTGGGTCAGTTTCAGGTCCAGCTCAAAGCGTGTGGTCATGTTCTTGAACATGGGGACATTCACTCTCTTGATGTGGCTGGGGAGAAAGCTCCCGGTCCCCCGAAGACGGTAGCCGCAGTGGACAAAGAGCAGACATACTGTCAACAGCAGAAATATCTTTTTCATGATGGCGTCGGCAAAAATCATATGACTATGTTTACGAGCTTATTCTCGACGTAAATGACCTTTCTGGGCTTTTTCTTTCCGATAAGCTGCTGGATTCGGTTCAAGCCCAAGGCCGTCTCTTTGACCTGCTCCTCGGGCAGATCCCTTTCCGCCTCAAACTTGCCTCTGAGTTTCCCGTTGAGCTGGACGACGATCGTCACTCTCTCCGATCGGGCTAAGTCCGGGTCGAACGAGGGCCACGGGAAACGGACGAGGAGAGTCTTATGGCCCATCCTTTCCCACAATTCTTCGCACATGTGCGAAGA
>CAZJYC010000025.1:0-33000 GCA_964550165.1 uncultured Eubacteriales bacterium | reverse complement strand
ATATGATGATAAAAGCCAACTCTAACAGTGCTGGTTTCCATCCCTCCTCGCCAAATCCCTCCCACCCACCACCTTGGGCTTCGGAGGGACAGAAACCAGCTCCTCCCTTCCTTACTCTGTCAAATCTCTTTTCTCATCACAGGAAAAAATATGCTTCCTCTTGTAGGTATCTCTTTTTTGTGTAACGAATAATTATGGCAGGTATGATTGCGCTCAATTTCGTATGATCTATATTTATTTTCTTATCGCTGATTTCTTCTTAGTCTGTGCATGGCGGAGGGAGAGGGATTCGAACCCCCGTCCCGGTTGCCCGGGAAGCGATTTTCAAGACCGCCGCCTTAAACCACTCGGCCATCCCTCCGCGAGGCTCATATATTTTACCTGCTGCTTATTCGTTCCAGGCCATCCATGTAAGGACGCAAGGCTTCAGGCACTGTGACCGAGCCGTCTGGCTGCTGACAGGCTTCGAGGATGGCACTCACAGTCCTTCCCAGGGCCACTCCCGAGCCGTTTAAGGTGTGAACGAGTTCTGGCTTTGATTTTGGCTCTCGCCGGAAACGGATATTGGCCCGTCTCGCCTGGAAATCCTCGCAGTTTGTGCAAGAAGAGATTTCGAGATATTTCTTGCGGAATGGCATCCAGAGTTCTAAATCATATGTCTTGGCTCCCGCAAATGCCAAATCCGCCGTGCACAGAGCGACCACGCGATAGTGGAGGCCTAATCTCTTCAAAACTTCCTCCGCATCTCTTGTCATTCTCTCCAGTTCCTGGTAAGAGTTCTCCGGCAAAGAAAAGGTCATCAGCTCCACCTTGTTGAACTGGTGCTGCCGAATCAGCCCCCGGATGTCTTTTCCGTAAGAACCCGCCTCCCGCCTGAAACAGGGTGTGTAGGCTACAAATCTTTGAGGGAGCGAGGACGCATCCATAATCTCTTCCCGGTAAAGGTTTGTCAGCGGCACCTCTGCTGTGGGGATCATATACCAGCGATACCCTTTAAGCTTGAATAGGTCATTTTCAAACTTAGGCAAGTTTCCAGTCCCTGTCAGGCTCTCGGCGTTGGCGATAAAAGGTGGGATGACTTCTTTGTAATCCCTTTCTCTGGTATGAATATCGAGCATAAAGTTGATCAGGGCTCTTTCCAGCCTGGCTCCTGCTCCAAGATAAACAGCAAACCGTGAGCCGGCGATCTTGGCGGCGCGCTCAAAATCCAGTATCCCAAGCTTCTTTCCGAGCTCCCAATGCGGGAGGAGCGGAAAAGAGAATTTCGGCTTTTCGCCAAATCTTCGAACCTCGAGATTATCTTCCGAGCTTTTCCCCAGAGGAACAGTCTCATGGGGAAGATTGGGAATGTTAAGGAGTATCTCGCGGACCTTGGCATCAATCTTCCTGAGTTTTTCTTCCAGATGTTGGATTTCCTCGCCGACTTTCTTCATCTTTTCGATCAGCGAGGATGCATCCGCTCCTTCCCTTTTCTTCCGGCCGATGATCTCAGACGTTTTATTCTTCTCCGCACGGAGGTCTTCAATTCTTCTCAAAAGACTCTTTTTTTCGTCAGCACGATTGATAAATTCATTCAGGTCAATTTTTATGCCCCGCGCCGCTGTTTTTTTGACGACGAGCTCCGGTTTTTCTTGAACAAATTTTGTGTCTAACATCCTGGCGATTATAACACAAATGATTTCCTTTTAAAAAGTTGTGTGTTTTTAAAAAAACTCACTGGTCCTGAGCCCTTTTGTTGACTCAAGCTGGGTATTCAAATATAGTTTAGATAGCATGACTCAAAAGGCAGACTTAAAAGGCTATATCCAGGTCTACACAGGGAACGGAAAGGGAAAAACAACAGCCGCTCTTGGCCTTGCTTTGCGGGCAGCAGGCCGCGGACAGAAAATCTACATCGGACAATTTCTCAAAGGACAGATGTACGGAGAGCTGGTGTCTGCGAAAAAACTTTACCCCTCTGTCATCATCGAGCAGTTCGGCAGGAAAGGCTTTATCCACGTCACTAGAGACCCTGACAGGGAAGATATTGAAAGGGCAAAAAGAGGTTTGAAGAGATGCCTCAAAGCCATGCTCTCCCGGAAATACAGAATCGTTGTGCTCGACGAAATCAACGTCGCTGTCGACTTAAACGTTTTGACAGAAGCAGAAGTCCATGAATTTCTTGATCAGAGACCAGAAAATGTGGAAGTCATCCTCACCGGAAGGTACGCGCCGCCTTCTTTCGTTAAAAGAGCTGACCTGGTCACGGAGATGAAGGAAAAAAAACACTATTACAAGAAAGGTGTGACCGCAAGGGAAGGAATAGAAAAATAAGAATCGAAAGAAAGGAAAAATGCCCGGGATGAAAAGGGAGCAATTTGAAGAGCTCGTCGAAAAAGCGCTGGCTGAACTTCCTCAGAAGTTCAAAAAATACTTGAACAACTTAGCGGTGATTGTCGAAGAAAAGCCGTCAAGAGAAACTTACGAGAGAACCGGAGCTTCGCCTTTCAGCTCCATCCTGGGCCATTATCACGGTGTGCCCTTCAAACACCGGGGGCCATTCTACGGCAATGTTCCCCCTGATGTCATTGTCATCTACCAGAAGCCCATCGAGGAGATCTGCTCCACCGAAGAGCAAATCAAGAGGAGAGTCAAAGAGGTTGTGCTTCATGAGATCGGGCATTATTTCGGCCTGAGCGAAAAAGAGCTCAGAGAAATAGAAGAATATTAAAGGAACCGAGATTTTAGAAATCGAGGAGAAGGCGATGGAAAAAAGTTTTGAAGGCGTATTTGTGCCGCTGACAACTCCGTTTGTTGGAGAGGAAATTTCGGCTGAAAAACTCAAAGAGAACATTCAGAAATTCAACTTGTTCGAGCTTGCCGGCTATGTCATCTCCGGCTCCACAGGAGAAAGCGTCTTCCTTTCCGAGGATGAGCTTGAAAAACTGGTGATTGCGGCTAAAGAAGCTGCTGCGCCTCAGAAAAAAATCATCGTCGGAACTGGAAAGGAATCGACCAAGGCCACTCTTGAAACAACCAACAGGATGTCCGGTCTCGGCATCGATCTAGTCCTGGTTCGCCCGCCGAGCTATTTCAAATCACGAATGAACCAGGAGGCGCTGAAAAATCATTACCTGACCCTCGCCGACAAGTCCCGCGTGCCTGTCATCATCTACAACATCCCTCAGAACACAGGAGTCTCGGTGGAGGCCAAGACAATCATCGAGCTCTCCAAACATCCCAACATTGCGGGGATAAAGGATAGCTCAGGCAACCTGGCTACCTTGGGAGAGGCTATTCCTCACCTGGATTCTTATTTCCATTTTCTGATGGGAGCCGGGGGTATCTTCCTGGCGGCTTTGATGGAAGGGGCAAAAGGCGGAATCCTCGCCCTGGCCAATGTCGCTCCTGAGCTTTGTGTCAGGCTATACCGCTTGTTTGTAGAAAAGAAATTGGAGCAAGCCATCAAGTTACAGCTCGATTTGATTCCTCTCAACAAGGCCATCATCCAAACCTTCGGCATCCCGGCCATAAAATATGCCCTGGATTTGCTCGGGTATTATGGCGGCCCTCCCCGTCTTCCCCTTCTTCCGCTTGATGAAGACGGAAAAAGAGAAATGAATGGACTGCTTAAAAAGCTCGGTCTCCTTGAAAGCTGATTCTCCGGAGAAATGGAGATGACAAAAAACATCGATTCCCAATTCTTGCTGCCAAGCAGGCGAGCCTTCATCAAAAAGATGGCCGTTGGAGCGATTTCCGTATTCTCTCCCCTGGTCAAGCCGTTCCTGCCGAAGAGCGTCGAACGCCTGAAAAAACGTCAGATGTATTACCGCCGGCTGGGAAGAACAGGTTTTCTCATTTCCGAGATTTGCCTCGGAGGGAGCCCGCTTCCCGACCAGCCTCTCCTCCTTCAAGCCGTCGAAAGAGGTGTGAATTACATTGACACTTCGTGTACCTACTCCAACGGAAACAGCGAACGCCAGATCGGCCGGCTCTTCAAAGAAATTGGAAGGGACAAAATTCATGTCGGAACAAAATTTTACTTGAGAGGCGACAACTGGAACGAGGAGTCGATCCTCAAGTCTGTTGACGGAAGTTTACAGAGGCTCCAGACAGATTATGTGGATGTACTCCTCATCCATGGCGCCGAAAGAGAAGACCATCTTACTGACGAGAGGACACTAAATGCTTATGAAAAACTAAAGAAGCAGGGGAAATTCAGGTTCAAAGGATTGTCCTGCCATTCCAACCACGATCGCGTCATCAAAAAGGCGATCGAGTGCGGGCATTACGATATGGTGATGTTTGGCTACAATGTCTTCGATATTCAGGAAAAAGAAAAAGAGATAAAAGTATACGATGATTATCTGGGAGAAAGCGGAACGAGCAACCTGATCAATTTTGCAGCATCCAGGGATGTGGGCATCATTGCCATGAAAACACTCAAGGTTGGAGGAAGAAGGCAAAATCTGGAAAAATACCGCACAGGCACAACATCCATCTATCAGGCGATGTTGAAATGGGCTCTGGAAAATAAAAACATCGCTGCTGTTGCCACCGAAATGCTGAATTACCGGCAACTGGAGGAAGATCTCGGTGTGGTCGGTATGTCTTTGACCAAAGCAGAAAGAGCGAACCTCTGCCGCTTTGTGGCTGAAAATTCCAAAGACTACTGTCACCTGTGCGGCCGTTGCCAGAATAGCTGCCCCTCTCAAATTCAAACGTCGACAATTCTCCGCTGCCTGGCTTACTATGAAAGCTACGGAAAGAAAGATAGAGCCAGAGAGCTTTATGCAGGACTGAGACCAGAACAGAGGGCCTCGTCCTGCCAAGACTGCGGCGAGTGCGAGAGGGCTTGTCCGTACGGAGTCCAAATCCGGAATAGAATTAGAGACGCTCACACATTATTGCTTTCATGACCTCATCTAATGCAAGCGCATTAAGTAAAATTTCATTGCGAGGAACGAAGTAAATTCCTCGCTTTGCCCGGAACGGGGTGCGCAATCTCATTAATTTGTTGAGATCGCCACATAGCTCTGTTCCTCGCGACGATTCTATCAGATTGCCATACTCGCTTCGGTCGCTCGTAAGAACAATGCAAAAACAATTAATGCGTCTGTACCAGATGGAAACATAGTTTTCGCATGCCGCTAAGAGCCGCGAAGCTCAAAAACCATTAGAAAAAAAAGGAAGGCACTTTGATTATTCTGTCAATTTGGCTATGGCATATAAATCAATATGACCGTGCACCCTGCTCCGACTGTGCTTCCCCTGCGTTATCCCTGCAGTTAGCTCAGGTAAGGCTGATCTGCCGCACAAGAGGCTGCTCTGTTACCGCTGCTACCTCCCGGTCCTGGCGGGGTTCACAGAGAACTCTTCGCACAGGGCCCTAGCCCTCAACACCACTTACAAGGACACAGGCCAGAAAAAGCGCAGCCTCGACAGGGAATTCGACCCCACTGGAGCGGATTGTGGGCCACAGGGCACCGCTAGCTCCCCGTCTAGCACGGCCAGTTTTAATGTCCCAGGCAAGACTGCAAAAAAATGCTATACGGAACTTTATCCTTTGTCAATAGAACGGGTCTTCCCATTGACAGGGAAAAACATGAACTGGTATCATAATCGAGGAGTATTTGACGATGTTTTTCTGGGATTATACATTCATCCTTTTGATTCCCACACTTTTTCTAGCCATCTATGCCCAGCAGAAGGTGAAAGGTACTTACAGTCGTTTTAGCAGGATTTTAGCTTCATCGCGAATTTCAGCCGCTGAGGCCGCAAAGCAAATCTTAAGCTCAAGCGGCGTTAGTGAGGTCAAAGTCGAAAGAACACCCGGCCGGCTGACTGACCATTACGATCCCCGCAAAAAGGTCCTTCGCCTCTCAGAGGGGGTCTATGGAAGCAGCTCGCTGGCCGCTCTGGGAATTGCGGCTCATGAAGCAGGCCACGCGCTTCAGCACCATGCCGGCTACGTTCCCCTTTATATCAGAAATAGCATTTATCCTGTGGCCAACCTTGGCTCGACTCTTGCATTTCCCCTCTTCTTTATCGGCTTCTTATTCAGCCGGCAGGGCCCGAGTATCCTGATGGACATCGGAATCCTGCTATTTGCCGGAGCTGTGTTTTTTAGCGTCCTGACCCTTCCTGTGGAGTTCAACGCCTCCCGCCGAGCTTTGGTTCTTCTCGGGGAAGGACAATATCTTGATAGAGAAGAGCTTGCTGGAGCTCGCAAGGTTCTTTCTGCCGCGGCCCTAACCTATGTGGCGGCCACAGCCATGGCCGTCATGCAACTTCTCCGCCTCTTTCTTCTTCGAGGCTCAAGACGGTAAAAGTCCTGTTTTTTACCATTAAGCTTTCTTTTAATACTTCTCTTTTTTCATTCAAACAGGAAATATTCTGCTCAGCTAAGTTTCTGCGCATCAATCTAAAAGAAAACCATCTTCTGGATCTAAAACACAGGAAAAGGCACTGTCTTCCTTTTACCAGCCAATCATCCGTGCCGAAGCTTTTTCTCCTCCGAGTATCTCGACGGGGCAAAAGCGGCGTGTTTTTGAGACACCCACCCTGCTCCATAGCATGATTTTCCGTCACGCAAAAAAGGTTACATCATCCAGCCTGAGCCTGAGCTTGACAGAAAAAAAAGCAAGTGATAGAAAGAATATTCCCAAAACAAAGGAGGTGAAGATGAAAAAACATAAAAAAGCTGCAGGGGTTTTAGTCTTTGTGCTGCTTTTTCTGCCCTACTTTCTCGCTGCCCAGACTCCTCCTGAAGAGTTTCTGGGCTTTAAAGTCGGCGAAGACCGCAAGCTGGCTGATTACAGTCAGATTCTGGGTTACTTCCAGAAGCTCGACCAGGAATCAGAAAAAATCAAGGTCATAGAAATCGGCACCTCGATCCTGAAAAAGCCGATGATCATGGCTATCATCACCTCCGAGAACAACATGGGCAAGCTGGACGCTTACAGGGAAATCACAAAAAAGCTGAGAGACCCAAGAATCCTTTCCGAAGAAGAAGCCAAGAAACTTGCCAAAGAGGGGAAGGTCATTGTCCTCATCACCTGCAACATCCACGCCTCAGAGATCGCCTCTTCCCAGATGTCCATGGAGCTGGCCTATAAGCTGGCCAAAGGAGATACTCCTTTTGAGGCCGATAAAGTTCTGGATGACGTTATCGTTTTGCTTGCTCCCACCATAAACCCTGATGGCGAACAGATGGTCACCGAGTGGTACCGGAAATATGTGGGAAGCAAATACGAAGGAGGCTCCATGCCCTGGCTCTACCATCATTATGCCGGCCACGACAACAACCGCGACTGGTTCATGTTCAACCTCTCTGAAACGCGGGCTGTGACCAGAGTCCTTTACCACGACTGGCTGCCTCAGATTCATATCGATGAGCACCAGATGGGCTCCACCGGCGCCAGGCTTTTCATCCCGCCCTTCATGAATCCCCCGATTCCCAATGTCCAGCCTCTTCTCTGGCGGGCAGTCAACCTCTGCGGCGCCAGCATGGCCTATGACCTCCAGAAAAACGGCTTCAGGGGAGTTGTCCACGGAAGAAGCTTCACGGGATGGTGGATCGGGGCCTGCGACGACACATCCTGGCTTCATAATGTCGTTGGGCTGCTGAGCGAAATGGCTTCGGTCAAAGTGGCCACTCCGATTTACATCGAACCGACAGAAGTGCCCAAGTCCTATTACGAAAAGCGGATCGAATTCCCCGACCCCTGGCCAGGAGGCTGGTGGAGGCTCAGAGACCTGGTCGATTATGAGCTGACCCTTTCTCTAAGCCTGATCAAAACGGCCTTTATGCACAAGGAAGATTTCCTCTATAACTTTTACCGGATGAACAAAAACTCGGTCGAAACAAGAGAAAAAGGCGAGCCTTATGCCTTCGTCATCTCTAGCAAACAGCGTGACTATCCCACTGCGCTGCGGATGCTCGACATCCTGATGATTGCCGGAGTGGAAATCCATCAGGCCAGAGAGGATTTCCTGGCAGGAGGCAAGCCCTATCCAGCCGGGTCTTTTGTGGTCAAGATGTCCCAGCCTTACAAGCCTTATGCCCAGGCTTTGCTCGAGAGGCAGAAATACCCGGACATCCGTCAATACGAAGGTGGGCCTCCTGTCCCTCCCTACGATAATGCCGGCTGGACGCTTCCGCTGCAGATGGGCGTCAGCTGCGAGAGGATAGAAACGCCTTTTGAAGCCAGTCTTGAAAAGCTGGAAAAAGTTCCCTATCCTTCCCCAACGACGCCAGAGAAATCAGCTTACGTTATCCTCGATTCCCGGACGAATGCCTCTTATGCTGTTGCTTTTGCTTTGCTGCGAGCCAACGCCGAAATCTTCCGCTCCAAGGAAAAAATCGAGGGAGATAAATTCAAGGCAGCGGCGGGAAGCTTCATCGTCCGGAACACTCCAGACGCACAAAAAACTTTGCCTGGCCTCCTGGAGAAGTGGCATCTCCCTGTTTATGGCATCGATAACATCTCTGAAATTCCCAAATCGCCTTTGAAAAATCCGCGGATCGGCCTCTACCAATCCTGGAGGTCCAACATGGACGAGGGCTGGACACGTTATGTCTTCGATGACATAGGCATCGCTTTCACGACTCTACACAACAGTGATTTTAAAAGCGCAAAGAAAGGGAAGCAGGAACAGAAAGTCGACCTGAAGGCCAAATACGATGTGATTGTCTTTGCGGACGAGAATGCAGACATCATCCTCACCGGAAAACCCAGTCCTACCTCTCCCTGGGCCCGTTACTTCACAGAAATTCCTCCCGAATATGAAGGAGGTATTGAAAAAGAAGGGGTGGAGGCTTTAAAAAGCTTTGTGGAAAAGGGAGGCATCCTGGTGACACTCAACGAGGCCTGTGAATTGGTTTTCAAAGAATTCAAGGGAGTACCGGCCAGAAATGCCCTGGAGAGAGTCGAGCGGAGCAAATTTTTCTGTCCCACATCCATCCTGAAAATTAATGTCGATAATCGAACTCCAGTCGGATATGGCATGCCCCAAGAGGCGGCAGCGATGTTTTCTGACAGCCTGGCCCTGAGCACCTGGGTGCCTTCTGGAGAATGGGACAGAAAAGTCGTGGCCAGCTACCCGGAAGAAAATATCCTGTTGAGCGGATGGCTTCTGGGAGAGGACGTGATTGCCCGGACCGCTGCTGTGGTCGATACAAAGTACAAAAAGGGTCGCATCATCCTCATCGGTGTCAGATGTCAGTTCCGAGCTCAGTCCCACGGAACATACAAGTTCCTGCTCAACTCGCTGCTCTATCCAGAAACCGAATGAGTCCAATCCCAGGACCGTCAAAGACTTCGACCTTATCAGCAAAGTTCTCCAGGAATCCTTGATTTCTTGCTCTAAAAAGAGAAAGCTGCCATCGACCGCAAGCGTTAAGCCAGGGGAGGGATTTTAACCGATGCAAGAAAAGAAGAGAAAAAAACTCTCCATGATCGTTTTCAGCGGCGATATGGATAAATTGTTTGCCGCCTTTAGCATCGCCACAGGAGCCGCGGCCTCAAACATGGATGTCACCATGTTCTTTACTTTCTGGGGGCTGCGGGCGCTCAAGAAAAAAGCCAGAACAGGAAAAAGCTTCTTCGGACGGCTGTTAGGTCTATTCTACGGGGGAGATATCGGCAGGGCCACGCCCAGCAAATTCAGCTTTGGAGGGATTGGCCGCTGGATGTTCAAGAAGATGATGAAGGCCAGGCGCGTTCCCTCGCTGGCAGAGCTCCGGCAAATGGCCATCGACCTCGGGGTCAAGCTCTATGGCTGCCAGATGAGCATGGCGGTCATGGAAATCCCCAAGGAAAAGATGATCGATGAGGTGGCCCAGTGCGTGGGCGTGGCCGCTTTTATCGAGCAGGCCCAGCAGTCCGACATCACGCTTTTTATTTAACATTTGGAGAGAATTTCTTCTCTATCTTGAAAAGAATCCGGCTTAGTTCGCTTTTTGCGTAACGAAGAGAGGTTTAAAATCAGCGATGGAATATTCGGAACAAGCGCGGATCGGCTCTTAATCCGGAAAGCCATATTGAAGTTTTCTCCGATTAAAATCAATCAAACTTCACTAAAACATGCATAGCGATAAAAGTGTCATCGCGGGGAGCAAAGAGAAGTGACGACGTCATTAAAGAAGGGTTTCATATGAATTAGCTTTGTCGTCCGTTCATCGCACTCTCAGGGAGTAATTTTAAATTGACAAAGATAGCTTTTTTATTCTAATATCAACACAATAAGATAATGCTTAGGTTTGGAAAGATTAAGATTGTCACGCAAAGATAAGTTTTATCTCTGCAAAAAAAATCGACCAACTAAATAAATGAACTTTGACAATTCTAATATAGTAATATAGATATGCTTTGCTGGAAAAAATCAACATGTCTTTTGAATAGCTAATGCGGGGAGAGAAATGAAAAAAATCATTTGTGCCTTAATATTTCTCTTGTTTTTAACTTCCCTTATGGATCTCAATGCCCAATGGGCAAGAACTTATGGAAAAGATAACAATGACTGTGCTTATTCTGCTCAGCAGACAAGCGACGGCGGTTACATTGTTGTGGGGCACACTGCCTCCTTTAGAACTGGAACCGACGGCTTTGATGCCTGGATCATAAAACTTTTCTCAACCGGAGCTGTTGAATGGGAGCGATCGTTCGGAGGATTTGAGGATGAGTGCTTTAAGGCAGTCCAGGCGACGAGTGACGGAGGCTATATTGTTGCCGGATATACAGAATCATTTGGAGCTGGACACAAGGATGCCTGGATAATAAAACTGAAATCTACAGGAGATGTTGAGTGGCAGAAGACATATGGAGGGCATTTGGATGAGTCCGCTCACTCCATTCAAGAGACGAGTGATGGAGGTTTTGTTGTTGCTGGCGACACAGGGTCGTTCGGCGCTGGGAACGGTGATGCTTGGCTGTTGAAGTTGACATCGACAGGCGACATTGAGTGGCAAAAGTCATACGGCGGGAGTTGGATAGACGGGGCTAACTGCGTACAGGAGACGAGTGATGGAGGGTATATAGTTGGCGGCTATTATAAATCAGCTGACCGCAATGCCTGGATACTGAAGCTGACATCGACAGGCGACGTTGAATGGCAAAAAACATATGTCCTGGGTGATTGGGATGAATTTCGCTCCATACAGGAAACAGGTGATGGAGGATATGTGGTTGCAGGTTACACTTCATCATATTCTCCTTTTTACAAGTACATTTGGATGTTAAAACTGACCTCTACAGGAAATATTGAGTGGCAGAAAACATATGATTGTTACGGGGAAGCTTATTCCATACAAAAGACAAGCGACGGTGGCCATGTGATTGTAGGCGGATGTGGCTCAAAGACTCTGATACTGAAGCTGACATCGACCGGAGAAATTGAGTGGCAGAAAACATACGGAGAAACCAATGAGCTTTCTTACTCCATACAGGAGACAAGCGACGGCGGTTATGTTGTTGCAGGTTATACCTGTTCATATGGCGCTGGAACTAGTGGCTTGCCCGATTTCTGGGTTCTAAAGCTTGATTCAAACGGAGATATCCACCCTTCATGCGGATTTATAGGAAGCCCAACAGCTGCATTTACTGAGACTTTTGCTTACTTATCAGAACCGTATATAAAGATTCAGGATACAAACATAAAGCCAGCCGTCGCCATCGCGAATATCAAGAATACTCAAGCCGCTGTCAACCTGCTCTGCGGGTCTCCAAAATTGGTCATGACAATTTCGTCTGGTCTGGGAGGCACAACAGACCCTTCGCCAGGCAGCTACATCTATGATTCTGGGACACAGGTTACGGTGAATGCCATACCTGCTTTGGGTTACTACTTTTATAGGTGGGAAGGAGATGTTCTTTATGAGGATCAATCTGACAATCCTATCACTGTAATGGTTGATTCAGATAAATCCATTTTAGCCAGCTTTAGGGTAACTCCAGGGTATTATCAATTGACCATCAACAAAACTCCTGGAGGAACAACAGACCCGGCACCGGGCACATCCGCTCATCCGAGCGGAAGCCAGGTCTGCATAACCGCCTATCCCGATTCAGGGAATTCATTTTTGTACTGGGGCGGCGATGTGCCTGCAGGTCAAGAGAATGAAAATCCCTTATGCATCACAATGAATTCAAACAAAACTGTCACTCCTCATTTTGGCTTCCCAGGGAAAACATGGACAGTCATGGTTTATCTGGATGGTGATAACAGTTTAGAAGCATCCAGTATTGATGATTTTATTGATATTGCTTCGGTGGGGTCGGATACCAACGTCAACATCGTGGTCCAGTTTGATCGGATAGCTAGCTACGATACTCGTCACGGGAATTGGACTTCGACAAAGCGATTTTATGTGACAACCGGGCTTGCCCCTACAGCGGAAAATGCGTTTGAAGACCTGGGAGAAGTGAACATGGGTGACGCGCAGACCCTGGCAAATTTTATCAGTTGGGCTAAAGCGAGCTTTCCTGCAGATAATTATGCCCTCATTCTCTGGAATGGAGGCGCGGGTTGGCGCTACCCATGCTTGGATAGTACGAGTGAAGATGAATTAACCATGGAGGAAGTTCAGAGCGCTCTAAGCTCAACCGGAGGCGCTCAACTCATCGGTTTTGATGCAGCCCTGATGGGCATGGTGGAAGTGGCCTACGAAATCAGGAACTATGGCGATGTGATGGTTGCTTCTGAAGAGAGTGAGCCTCTAGCTGGCTGGCCCTATACACCAGTTCTTCAAGACCTGACTAGCAATCCCTATTGGACAGCCACTGAGCTTGGGACATCGATTGTCAACCGGTATTATGAATCCTATTACGACATATATACTGGAAGCACTCAAACTCTATCCGCAATTGATTTAAAAAAAATAAGTGCTTTAGCGAGCACAATTAGCTCATTTGCCCAGACGATGATCGACTCCTGGAGTGCAGATCCCACTGCCGTGAAAAATGCGGCCCAGGCTTTGATGACAGAAATCGAAAACACAGTTATCCATGAACGGCATGATTCATCAAAACTCAATGCCCACGGCTTGGCTATTTATTTTCCAGAAGTATCAGATGAATTTGATTTAAATTATACCGATACCCAGCTTGATTTCCTGGTTGACACGCAATGGGACGAATTTTTGCAGGAGTTTTTCAACTCGATGGCTGGATCCTGGATTGCGCAGAGAAGGGCTGCTTCCCAATGCTTCTTTTATTCCCAGAATGTGGACCTCTACAATTTCTGTGAAATGCTCAATATCGTCCAGGAAGATAATTATGCTGAATCTCTGATCGCACATGAGTATGTTGGGAGAGGCACAGCGCAGTATTTCGGACAAGATGACGGAATTTTTGATTACGAACTTCCCTTTGATTTTCCTTTTTTTGGAGAAATTATCCCGGCTGGTACGAATTTGTACATTTCATCCAATGGATGGGTTGATTTTATCTATCCTGATTATCCTGGGACACACGATTATACAAACACGGGCTACGAAATGGCCAAAAGGAAGAGAATCTCTCCCTGCTGGACAGATTTGATGACCTCGGGTATCAATCAATCGGGAGAAGATGTCTATATCACAAGCAGCTCTAACAGCTTAATCATTCGCTGGGTGGCCGAAAAAGTGTTCATGTCAGGAGACCCTGTGCCTGTAAACATGGAAGCTATTCTTTACAGTGACGGCCGGATTCAGTTTAACTACGATGGAGGAAATACAGATTTATCCCACTGGCTGAATGGGGCGGGACCCACTATCGGCATTTCTAAAGGAGATGGAACCAATTTTCGCTTCTCGCTTCATAATGCCAAAAAGACCTTGACCAATGTCGAGTCAGCTATTTTTACCCCCCTCGTAAGCTATTTCAACCTAACCATAGCTGGATCTATTGGAGGCACAACTGATCCTTCGCCAGGGACCCACATTTATAGCCAGGGAACAGAGCTTACTGTAGAAGCCATCCCTGACACAGGCTATCGATTCAAAAACTGGACAGGAGATGTGCCCAGCGGACATGAGATGGACAATCCGCTGACAATTACCATGGATTCGGATAAATCGATAACAGCCAATTTTATTCGTCAATACACATTGACCATTTCTGCAGGCACTGGCGGAACAACAGAGCCTTCGCCCGGCACTTATACTCATGATTCTGGAACTCAAGTCTCTATAAAAGCCACTGCCAATAGCGGATACCAATTTACAGGATGGAGTGGCAGCGCAACAGGGTCAACAAATCCGCTGACAATAACGATAGATGCAAATAAGTCCATAACTGCCAATTTTAAAGCCACAGGCGGTGGCGGAGGTGATGGCGGCGATTCGAAAGGTGGGGGAGGCTGCTTCATCGCCACAGCGGCCTATGGTTCTGCGCTTCATCCCTGGGTGAATGTTCTTCGCGAGTTCAGGGATCGCTATCTTATGTCAAATAGATTTGGACGCAAGTTGATTGATATCTATTACAGATATTCTCCATTCCTGGCTGATATGATTTCAAAACAAAAGGTGTTGAAAATATTGGCTCGGATAAGCCTTTTTCCTTTGATAATCTTCAGCTACTCGATGGTTCGTTTCGGCCCGGTCATCTCCACTGCCCTGCTTGGATTTACCTTCTGTTTTCCAGTTTTTTATCTTCGAATCCGCCGCAGAAGAAGGACTCTTCAAAGAATTAAAAATTAGCCTGCTTATCTGATCCGCTACTCTGGGAAAAATTAATTTATTTCTCAATTTTCGTAACCAGCCAGTATTTTTCGTGCAAGTGGAAAAATTGTTTGAATGGTCAGGGAAATCGGGGACATGTACCGATTTTCTGAAATAAGTAATGTATCCAGCGATTTCCTTCTGAATAACGCGGAGACGCCTGGATTATTCATGAATAATCCAGGCCGGTTGATCATCATCGGAAACAAGCCTCTTTTATTCCCCTATGATTTTGACCAGGACTCTTTTTCTTCTGCAGCCGTCAAACTCGCCGTAGAAAATCTGCTCCCAGGGGCCGAAATCCAATTTTCCGCCTGTGATCGCTACCACGACTTCCCTGCCCATAATTGTTCTTTTTAAATGCGCATCAGCATTATCCTCCCCTGTCCTGTTGTGCAAATACCTGGATAGAGGCTCATGGGGAGCGAACTTTTCCAGCCATTCCTCAAAATCTTGGTGCAACCCGCTCTCATCATCATTGATGAAAACGCTGGCTGTGATGTGCATGGCATTGACCAGGCACAGCCCCTCTTTGACCCCGCTCCTCTGGACAAGGGCTTCCACCTTCGGGGTGATGTTGATGAGCTCTTGCCTCTTTTTTGTTTCAATAACAAGATAGTCTGTCAGAGACTTCATGGCTTTCTCCTGATGCTGATGGCAATCCCGCCACCGCCAAAGGCCATCATGATCAGCGCCTGGACAAAAGTCCTCCACTGAACTTCCGGCGAAAGAAAAAGGGCAAAAATGAAGAAATAAAGCCCTGCGGCAGCGATCAGGATATAAATTCCGAACATAACCTTCCAGGCGCGGCGGTTTGTCTCCGGAGTATCCTGAGAAAAGAACCGGTTGTAAAGGAGCATTCCCGCCAGACAAAAAATGCCGAGAACGGCAAAGATCAGCCAGAAAATCCTGACTTGGCCTGCTGCTTCTGAGGCCAGAGGAATGCCCGCCTCCACCGCCTCGGAAGACGGGACAACAGGCCGGAGAATCTTCTCGTAAAGCGCTGCCCCAAGGTTGCTCCCGATCAGGCTCCCGAAAACTCCATAGAGAAAGGCATAGCCCATGTAGACGGCTTTCTGCTCCTGGGGAGCGACCAGGCCGATGTAGCTGTAATACTTGGGGTGGGCGGTCATTTCTCCGATGGAGAAGACGGCGATGCCCAGGATGAACATCCAGGCACTCCGGGTCAGGGCCAGGACTAAAAATCCGCAGGAGCCGATGATGATGCCTGTGGCCATAACCGGTAAGGCTTTAAATTTGGTGACAATCCGGCTGACAACGATAACCAGCAGGACAATGGTTCCGGCATTGATGATGGTCACAAACTCCGCGTCGAACTTAAAAGGCCTGAGCAGGAAGACTTTTTGCATGAAACGGTCGATAGGCGCACGGTGAATAAAATCCCTGAGATACCAGAGCACAGAGCCAAAATTCTGAAAGTAAAGAATCCAGAAGCACGAATAGACGATGATCAGCAGCATAAACCGCGAATTGCTCAGGACAAGAAGCGCTTCTTTCATCACCTGCCGGATGGACTTTGTGCTTTCAGGCCTTTCTGGGTCTCTGTAAATGAAAACTGTGGGCAGAAGCATCAAAAAGCACCAGGCTGCGGACGAGAAGAAGACATAATGCCAGTTAAATCCTTTGATCCAGCTGACAAAGAAAGGCGCCAGAAAAGCACCGAGGTTGATGCTCCAGTAGTAGACGCCGAAGCCGAAACCGCTATTTTCCTTGGTGGTGGTCCGGGCCACTGTTCCGGTAATGATGGGCTTGAAAAGCCCGCTTCCTGTGGCCATGATCAGCAGGAAGAGAAAAATAAGCCCGTAAGAATCGAAATTTCCGGCTGCAAAATAACCGACGGTCAAAAGCGAGAAGGCCAAAAGGAGCATCTTTCGGTAGCCGAGACGGTCAGCCAAAGCCCCGCCGATGATGGGGATAATGTAAGTCAGGGCATAGACAAAGCCCTGAAGAAGGCCGATGGCCTGCTTCTGGAAAAAAAGAACATCTGCGAGATAAACAGCCAAGACTGAATTCAATCCGTAATAGGCTCCGCGCTCGAAGAACTCCATTAAATTGGCGACCCAGAATGTCGGGGGGAAGGTAAAAAGGATATTTTTCTTTTTGATTTTTTCTGTCATCTCATGCTCCTCTTTTTAAGCTTTTTGTGAAGAGGCTAAGCTGAAGTTATCGATTCGCACTCAAAAGGTCAAGAATACATTTCACTTTGTAAGAATCTTTCTTGACTTCATGGCCTGAGACGCCAGGATTTATTCTTTTAAGACCTTGATCGCCCTGTCGATATCAGAAACATCAAGGATGATCGATACCTTATCTCCTTTCTTGCTGAGGGTTCCGTAACAGTATTCGATGTTAATCCCTTTGTTACCCAGTTTGGCCGTCGCTTCAGCCAGGGCTCCCGGCCTGTTCTCGAGGTCGACCTTGATGACTTCCCTCAGTTCTGTCTCATAGTTCAGCTTGGAAAGGATTTTCTGGGCCTTGCTGACGTTTCTGACATAAAGCTTGGCTGTATCCTGGAAGACGCCGATAGCCTCGATGTTGATTCCTTCCTCAGCTAAATGACTGCACAGCTCTCCCAAGGTTGAAGGACGATTTTCCAGGACAACGAAAATTTCAGTGATTTTTTCCATTGACACCCCCATTTTTTTCTTCAAGAATATCATTATTAATTTTATTCTATTGCCTCGAATAGGCCTTTAAATACTGCGCCCGGAAATAAGCCCCTGCCTCGCCAACACCCTTGAACGATAATTCCTGCCTCTTGAATGAGAGTTCCCCCTTGAAATCGTCAATGGTGGAATAGCGATGCTTCTCCATCCAGTCTTCGACTCCGCTGAGAAGATTCTTTATCACTTTGAGGCCTTGCTGATACAAGATGGTGCAGACCTGAACAGCGGAGGCTCCGGCCAGAATCTGTTTGACCGCATCTTCGGCCTTGTTCACACCCCCCGAAGACACAAGATCACAATCGACTCTTCCCGCAAGAAGCGCTATCCATTTCAAGGACTGATAAAAATTTCCTTTGCCGATGATGTTTCTTGTCTTAAGCTTTTCGACATCGATATCGGGTTCGAGGAACCAGTTAAAAAGAACGAGCGCATCACATCCTGCTTTCGCCAGCCTGTATGCCAGGTTGGGGATGGAGGTCAGTTGTGAATTCAACTTGACTGCGACCGGGATGGAAACAATTTTTTTAACCTCTTCCAGAATCTTGAGATGATAATCTTCATAGTCATTTCCCGAAACATCAGGGCTAAGGGGAAGAAAATAGATGTTGAGTTCCAGCCCATCAGCCCCTGCATCCTGGAGCTGGCGGGCAAAGCGCGGCCAGAGATGGGGGGACTGGCAGTTGATGCTGGCGATAATCGGAATCCTGACTTCCTTTTTGACCTCCTCGATCAAGCGGCAGACCTGCTGGGGAGCATACTCGAGCAATCCGCCTCGTCGCAAGTAATCGATAGCCTCTGGATAGATTCCATAAGTTTCCTCCGGCTTATCTTCTGTGATCAAAAATTGTTCCTCAAAGATAGACTTAAGAACTATCGCACCTGCACCGGATTCCTCGCATTTTATGATTCCAGAGCGAGTTTTGGTTAAATCGCTGCTCGAGACGACAATCGGATTCCGGAGCTTTAATCCCATGTAAGATGCGGTCAAATCAGCCATTTCTTCTCCTTTACGTTTAAAATTTTACCGGGCGTTGGAAAAATTTTTCTGCATGTAAGGATTTCATTTTACCATAAACTCCACAGCACTATTATAATCTGCGGCGATCTCGATCTCTTTTTTACGTGTCCAGTAATTTTCAGGCGGCCCGCCCTTGTATTCCTCCGTGAACCAGGTGATGGTTTTTTTTATCCAGATCTCAAAGGGAGTCGCCAAAAAATTCAGCTCGCGCCTTGCTTTTTGAGTATCAAGAATAAAAGGCCGGCGCGTGAAAAAGGGCGAAAAGGATGTTCCCAAGACAGTCTTATCCAGGATGGAGGAAGGGATATCCACAAGCTCCACTTTTCTGTTCAGGACTTCAGAAGCCTTTAAGACGAAAGCTCTCAAAGTCAAGACTTCAGCCTGAGCCAGGTTGTAGGCCTGTCCGAAAGATATTTCATTCATCAAATTCATGGAGACAGTCCGGATAATATCGTCCTGGTAAATATGGGTAAAGACATTCAAGCCGCTGTCCGGAAGAATCAACGGCTTGCCGTCGAGGATCCGGACAAAATAGGAGTGGGCCCTCAGCGTATAATCCCTTTCGCCGATAACGATCGGCAGCCGGAGCATGGTTACAGGGAAGCCCTGCTTTTCAAAAGCTTCACGGAGGACTTCTTCGCACTTCCTTTTATGGTAGCCGTAAGTCCACCATTCATCATCCTCTTCAGGTTTTGGATAAAGGGCCCGGTCAAAATCCTCCTCATGGAGAGGACAGGGAAAGTCTCTGGTGACAATGTACACTGAGCCGGTGCTGATGTGGAAGAAATGCCCAACATTCCCGAGAAAAGTTTCAGCGGCCGTCTGGCTGTCTTCGGCTTTGAAGGCTATCATGTCGACCACGACATCAAACTCTTCCCCTCCGAGCTTCTGAATAAAATCCTGCCTGTCATATCTGTCCCCCTGGATGCGGGTGACGCTGTTGCCAAAATCGTCCGGTGTCTTTCCCCGGTTGAAGAGGGTGATGTCATGCCCTTCCTCGAGAAGGCGTCTGGTGATATGATAGCCGAAAAAACGAGTTCCTCCGATGACGAGTATCTTCATCGCCGATTTGCCTCCGCTTTAAGGATTCAATCGTTCCCTGTCCTCAATCAAATATTTTTCCCGGGTTCAAAATATTTTGAGGGTCAAAAAGCCGCTTTATGCCTTTCATGATGCGAATCTCTTCCTCGCCAAGAACATAAGAAAGAAATGGCTTTTTGACAATCCCTATTCCGTGTTCGCCAGAAATCACGCCACCTCTCTCATGACAATCTCGATAAAGCGCTTCACGAACCTTTTCGCTCTTTTCGCGCCATTCTTTCTCTGGAATGGGACGGATTTTTCCGTCCTCATAGCAGGCCTTCATGATATGGGTGTGGACGTTTCCATCAGCGGCATGGCCATAGCTTGGCAGCCAGATTCCGTATTTTGAAGAGACCTCTTGAACTTTTTTGACATGTCTGGCGATCTCTGCCCTGGGAACGGCAATATCAAGGACTTCCACCACGTTCGCCTTCAAGGCCTCGTAGATTTTGCTCCGTATTTCGAGGACAAGCCTTTGCTTGTCCGGGCTGTCGGCGACAAAAACATCAAGAGCTCTTTTTTCCAGGCAGACCTCGGCCACAACCTCAGAAAGCTTACTCATCTCCTCTTCGCTGGATGCATCGAGAATAATCAGCAGATAGGTCTTGCCTTGAGAACAGGGCCACTTTTTCTTCAGAAAAGCTTCGGTAATTTCGATGACTTCCCGTTCGATAAACTCCACAGCCATGGGCAATATCTTTCTCCGAACGAGAAGAAGAACTGTCTCGATGGCACTCTCCAAATCCTCGTAGGGAATGATGAGAGAGCGTGTTGTTGGCGAAGGGGGCATAATCTGAATCGTCGCCCGGGTGATGATGCCCAATGTTCCTTCTGAGCCGATGAACAGGTTGAGCAGGCTGTAGCCCGTGCTGCTCTTCATGAGCTTTCCGCCGGCCTTCATCGCCGCCCCTCCAGGCAGAACAACCTCAATCCCTCTGACGTAATTCCGGATCACTCCATACTTAACCGCCCGGCTTCCCCCGGCATTGGTGGCGATAACTCCTCCGACCATGGCGCTCTCTTCTCCCGGATGGGGAGGAAAGAAAAAGCCTGCTTCTTCTATCGCCGAATAAAAATCTTTCAAGGTCACTCCGGCTTCGACAACGGCCATTTGATTATCCCTGTCTATTTCGATAATACGATTCATCCTCTCCAGAGAAAGAACGATTCCTCCGTGGGAGGGAACGCATCCTCCGCAGAGGCCTGTGGCTCCTCCCCGTGGCGTCACCGGAATTTTCTCTTTGCTGGCCAGCCGCATAATCGCTCCAACCTCTTCTGTTCTGCCTGGCTTGACTACAAGTTCGGGCATACGGGCGATCTCAGGCAGCCAGAATTCATCATGGCCGTAGTCCACCATCTTTTCCGGGTCGAAGATGAGGTTTTTGCGGCCGACGATTTTCTCAAGTTTCTCTATCGTTTCTTTCGAAATTTTCTTAGGCATGATGCATCCCTTTGCAGTGTTCAAACTATAATTATAATTCAGACTCGAACATCCATTTTAACATAAAGGCAATAACTCAAAATTTGAGCCGCAGCCGCGAGCGGAGCGTGGCGGAAATCGACGCGCAAGTTTCCTCTTGGCCATTTCTGTCAATTCTTGATTTATAAAATTTTGGAATCTCAGCCGTCTCAGTCACTCAAAGTCATATTTTTTTAAAACAATTGCCGGAATATCTGCCTTTTTGACCAATCGATTAAAATCGGCGAGATCCTGCTCAAAGACAGTCTTCAATTTTGAAAGCTGTTCATCAGCTCTATGCGTCAATTCTCGAAAAACTTCATAGGTCTGGTCTGTGGGACGAGCATCTGCGCTGGCAACGATGGAACCAAGGGCGGCAATCTTATTATCGAGCCTGATCGGATAATTCAAGGGATCTTGAGGACTTCTGGATTTTGACTGGATGAGAATGTCCTCTACGGCAATGAGCTTCTTTTTGAGTATTCCCCCTGCCTCAACAATCTCATTGCCTTTTTCATGGCCTTCCACCCGCCTGATGAGGATATCGATCTGGTTCTTAACGTCTCGGAGCTGATTCACAGCGCGGTTGACCTCTGTTGTTTTGTCCCGGACTTTAATCAGAAAATCGAACTGTTCCTGGAGTTCTTCCTGAGTTGCGGGAAGACTCGGGTCCTTCTTCCATTCCCAGCTCTGGGTCATCGATTTCTCGCCGCGAGTGAGCCTGGCCTGATACGTTCCGGGCACAGCCACAGGCCCGCTGAGCATCCCACCCCAGATGACAGCGCCAGGAACACGCCCGGCATCAGGATAGCGCATGTTCCAGACAAAGCGATTCATACCCGCCTCTGCGGGAACTGCCTGTGCGCTTCTTGGAAAACGGTCGAAGGAGAGCTCATCCTCTGATTCTCTCGCCGCGCGGCTGGTGAATCTCTTGATCACCCGGCCTGCGGAATCTAAAAATTCAAGAGTCACTTCCTCCTCAGGCTTTTCCTTAAAATAGTAAAAGAGAACCGTCCCGCCAGGCGGATTCTGCCCCACACCGGGCCGGGCGAAGTCGTATCCTCTCATCCGGTAAGCGTCGCCCGGTTTGAAAAGATAGAAATCCTCATCGGCAAGTCCTTCAGCAATCTGATGCAAGGGTGTTAAATCGTCAAGAATCCAGAAAGAGCGGCCGTGCGTGGCCACAACCAGGTCATCCTCCTTGACAGCCATGTCATGGATGGGAACAACCGGCAGGTTGAGCTGCAAAGACTGCCAGTTCTGGCCGTCATCGAAAGAGACAAAAACGCCTGTTTCAGTTCCTGCGTAGAGAAGCCCCTTTTTCTTGGGGTCTTCGCGGACCACCCGGACAAAGGTGTTATCCGGTAGTCCGTTAATAATTTTTTTCCAGGACCTTCCGAAATTTTCTGTTTTGTAGATATAGGGCTTGAAATCATCAAGCTCATGCCGGTCCACGGCGATGTAAACAGTGGCCGCGTCAAAAGTGGAGGGCTCAATCATGCTGATCAAACTCCACTCAGGCAGATCTTTCGGCGTGATGTTTTCCCAATTCCTTCCTCCGTTCCTGCTGACGCTGACCAGTCCGTCGTCTGTTCCGACCCAGAGGATATTCGGGTTGTGGAACGATTCAGCCAGGGCAAAAATGGTGCAGTAATACTCAACGCTCGTGTTATCCTTGGTGATCGGCCCGCCTGAGGATTTCTGCTTCTCTTTGTCATTCCTGGTCAGGTCAGGGCTGATCGTTTCCCAGCTCTGCCCCTCATTGGTTGACTTAAAAAGAACCTGAGCGGCGTGGTAGAGGACATTCGCATCAAACCTCGAGACAAGAATGGGCGCGGTCCACTGGAAGCGGTATTTTAAATCCGCTGCGCCCCATCCCATCGGATTTTCGGGCCAGGCGCTGATGACCCGGGACTGGCGTGTCTTCGAATCCCAGCGGGTGATCAGGCCGCCGTAGCTCCCAGCATAAACGACTTCCGGATTATCGGGACGGGGCACAACAAAACCGCTTTCCCCTCCTCCGACAGGATACCAATCCGTGACGTCGATTCCCGCGCCCCTCGTGCGGCTGGCGATGCAAACCGTCGTGTTGTCCTGCTGGGCGCCGTAGACCCGGTAGGGAAAATGGTTGTCGGTGGCGACATGATAAAATTGGGCTGTCGGCTGATTGTCCTGAGCTGTCCAGGACGCTCCGCCGTTATACGAAACGTTGGCTCCCCCGTCGTTGGAGTTTATCATCCTTTGCGGATTCTCAGGATCAATCCACAGGTCATGATTGTCGCCATGAGGAACGCGGATGGCCGTGAAAGTCCTTCCTCCGTCCACAGAGCGGTAAAATCCGGTGTTGAGCACATAGACCGTATTCTCATCCTTCGGGTCAGCGTATATCCGGGTGTAATACCAGGCACGCTGCCTGAAGCGACGGTCATCATTAAGTTTGAGCCAGTTCTGGCCGCCATCGTCCGAGCGGAAAACACCTCCGTCCTCGGCTTCGACGAGAGCCCAGACTCGATATGGATTTGCGCCGGAAACAGTAACGCCTATTTTTCCCAGAATGCCTTGCGGGAGTCCCTTGTTCCTGGAAATCTCAACCCAGGTGTCGCCGCCGTCAATCGATTTGAAAAGTCCGCTTCCTGGCCCTCCGCTGGAAAGGCTATAAGGCGTCCGGTAAAATTCCCAGAGCGCTGCATAGATGACCCTCGGGTTTGACGGGTTGAGAATCAAATCAATGGCTCCTGTTTTGTTGTCCCTGAAGAGTATCTTTTCCCAGGTTTTTCCGCCGTCTTTTGTCCGGAAGACACCCCTTTGCTCGTTGGGCCCGTAGACATGGCCCAGGGCTGCGACATACACCCAATCAGGATCGAGGGGATGGATGCGAATCCTTGAGATCTGGTATGTCTCGCCCAAGCCGATGGGCTCCCACGTCTTTCCGTTATCCGTGGATTTATACACTCCATCGCCATGGGAAACATTGCCCCGAATGGGGGATTCTCCCATGCCCACAAAAACCACATTTGGATCGCTTTCTGAGACAGCGATGGCTCCGACCGAGCCCGTTTTGAAGAAGCCGTCGGAGACGCATTCCCAGCTCAGGCCGCCGTCTTCTGTCTTCCAGACCCCTCCTCCTGTGGCGCCAAAATAATAAGTCAAAGGCCTGGAGGAAACACCGGCAACGGCTGTCACCCGGCCGCCGCGATAAGGGCCGATGGAGCGCCACTTCATGGCCTGATAGAGACCCGGATCATAACGGTTGATGCTCTTTTGGGACTGAGTCGAGCTCCAAAGGGCTGAACCAAAAAGGAGGAAACTAAAAAAAGCAAAAAAGACAAGCAAGGCTCTGTTTATTTTCATGAATAGAACACCCTCCTTGGAATGATTTTTCATCTTTTTTAAAAGCAAGTATAGGGATTTATAAACCAAGAGAAATTTTATGTCAAACTTTCTTACCCTGAGAAAAGAGCGGAGTTTTGTGTCTTTTCTTCTTTTGTTATCGATTGAGCAGCTCTTTCACCGCCTTCACGATATGCCTGGCATTGATCCCGTACTTATCCATCAGTTCATCAGGCTTTCCCGAACGGGGAACGTCTGTTACGGCCAGATGAACAATCTCTGCCTTTCCGGCCAGAGCCAGGGCTGCGGCATCTCCCAGGCCTCCGCCAGGAAAATGGTCTTCAGCAACCACGGCCTTTTTCCCGGCTTCCTCAACTTCTCTAGCCATGGCCTCTTTATGGACCGGCTGGACCGAATAGGAATCGATAATCCGGACTGATATCCCTTGCCTCTTGAGCTCGTCATAGGCTCTGAGGGCTTCGTGGACCGTGATGCCTGCGGCAATGACCGCTGCTTTATCCTCCTGGCTTTTCCTTAAGACCTTTAAGCCTCCAACGGGAAATTTCTCATTCCTGCTGTAGATAAGAGGAGTTGCGGGGCGCGTGGTTCTCAAATAGGAAAGGCCTTTATGCCTGGCTAAAGATTCGACACAGGCCTCAGTCGAAAAGGCGTCACAGGGATACAGCACAGCACATCCTGGAATCGGCCGGAACATACCGAGATCCTCGAGGCCCATCTGGGATGGCCCGTCCTCGCCGATACTCACTCCGGAGTGCGACCCGCAAAACTTGATATTGGAGAAAGAATAAGCGGCCATCCGGATCTGGTCATGGGCTCTGGCCAGGAATGCCGAAAATGTGGCGATAAATGGAATGTAGCCCTTGGCGGACAGGCCGATGCCCATGCCGACCATATTCTGCTCGGCGATGTAGCTCTGGAACGCCCTTTGAGGAAACGTTTCAAAAAAATCTTCAGCATAGGTCGAATTCTTCACATCCCCGTCCAGGGCGACGACAGCCTTGTTAATCTTACCGAGATTGAGGAGCGCATTGCCGTAAGCGCGCCTGGTCGCTGTTTTATCTTTATAACCGGTCCTTTGAAAGTTGAATGTCTTGACGAGCCCGGGACTCTGGGCCCTTTTTGGCCTCCGGACATACCTTTTCGCATTAACCGGGGGCATAGGGCCAAGCTCCTCCAGAGCTTTTTTCAGCTGGTCCTCTTTAAGCGGCTTCCCATGCCAGCCATTCATGTCTTCGAGAAAAGAAACTCCTTTCCCTTTGATCGTCTTTGCCAGAATCGCCGTCGGGCCTTTATTGCCTCTTGCCTCTTTCAAAGCGCGCAAAACCTGATCGATTCTATGCCCATCGATGACCAAAACATCCCAGCCAAAGGCTCTGAACTTTCTCTCATAGGACTTGAGGTCATGGCCGTGCATCGTCTCCTCGGACTGGCCCAGCCGGTTGATGTCGACAACCGCGCAGAGATTCGTAAGTTTGAGAATCCGGGCTGCATTGCAGGCCTCCCAGACCGCTCCTTCGGCACACTCTCCGTCGCCCATCATGACATAGACTCTTCCCGGCGATTTCCCCAATCTCATAGCCCAGGCGATTCCCACCCCGACCGAAAGTCCCTGGCCGAGCGAGCCGGTCGCCGCCTTGACCCATTTCATCCTTGGAGTGGGATGCCCTTCAAGGACGCTGGTGATTTTTCTCAAGCTCATCAGGCTTTTCTCAGGGATGATTCCTGCCTCCGCATAGGCTGCCCAGAGGATAGGAGCGGCATGCCCCTTGGAAAGAACCAGCTCATCGTTCGCCCAATCATAAGGGTCTTGAGGGTTGTATTTCATTTCGTCGAACAAAAGGCAGGCCATAAGCTCGGCCATGGATAAGCATGTTGTCGGATGGCCTGAGCCTGCCTTTGTCGTCATCTTCAAAGAATGGATGCGCAATCTCCTGGCAATCTTTTCCAGAACTTCTTTCTTTTCCAAAATGCCCTCCTTTTTTAGTTTTGATCACAAAATCTTTTTCATTTTTTGGCCAGAAAGCACGAAATTTATCGCAGAAAATTTCTTTTGAGGAGCGACCTTCCTTTCCAAGAGTCGACTATTATAATATCTTCACTGCGGCTTAACAACAAAATAAACGCTCCGGCTAAGCGGTTCGAAAACACACGGGCTTTGCCCCAGCGAGTCAAAGCCCGCTCGGTTTCAGGCTTCGCTCTCCTCTCCCTTCGGTCGAGGAACCATGCCCGCTCAGCCTTCAAACGGTTTTCTCGCCGCTTAGCCTCCGCGGACAACATTTTTAAGAGCGAACGGAGAATGGCGTTAAAAATCCGAAGGGGAGCAAGGCGATTTCCCAAAATCTCTTCGAATCACAGAATTGGAAATGATTATTCGGTCAAAACATGCAGGCGATTTTCAAGAACAACGTATGTCCCTGTGTCCCTTTTTCGCCGAACCGCGCTGTCCCCCTCTGGTAGGCGAGCTGGATGGAACCAAAAGGAGGCTGAAAACGGTAGACAAAAAGAACCTGGACGCTTTTCTTGTCGATCGCGGAATGGATCTGGTAAAAGACCTTGATGAAGAGGTCGGGGGTGAAGTAATTCGTCGCCCGGAAAACATGGATCCAGGTGCTTTCGCCTTCCGGGTCAGGCTCAAGAACCAAGCGCGTCAGCGAATACTGGAAGGAAAAATCTTCGGTGAATTTGTAGTTGAGGCCTCCTTCGATCAGCCTGAAGTCGAGGTCAAAATTCCGGCCAAAAATGTAAGCAATTGTGGCCGACTGCCATTCCCGGGTGTTATAGCCCAGCTCGATTTCTGTCTGATTGTTGCGGAATTCTTTCTCATAGAGCTTGTACTCCTGGGTATGTTCGATATCCAGGGAGAATTTGTTCTTCAAGTCAAAGGAAAGGCCTTCATCGACCTGCCAGCTTCGCAAGGTCCCATCCATCCCCCAGTAGATATTATAGTTGGATTCGTACTCGATCCGGTCCAAGCCCAATTTCTTCAGCCAGAAGGTCTTCGAGATAGCTGAATCCAGCTCCCTCCGGTTATCATCCCGGATGAAGCCCACGCTGTTGGCATTGTCGCCAAAATTACTTCCTAATTGTGTGTAGCGGAGATGGATATGAAAAGTGGCTGAATCGTAGCTCGGACGGAGGAAAAAAGCGATACTATCCTTGTTGGCGTCGCCATAGCTCACAGCCAGTTGACCGGTGAAATTGAAGGTATTGCTGAAATGGAGAGTCGTATCTATGCCAGCCGTTCCATGGTTTATCCCGTCGACCAGTTTGTTGGCCGCCAGAAAACCCAGCATCGAGGATTTCATGACATCTTTCCTGAGGCGAAAGACGGTAAAATTGGCCGATTCTTGACCTAAAGATTCGTCCTTTTTCGTCTGAGCGCTGAGCACGGAAAACTCGTAGCCGCCAGATTTTCCGTAGAGCTTGACGCCTCCGTAGATATCGGAAATTCTTCGGGAATAGAAGAGGGGAATTCGTTGCTTGTAAATTTCCGAACCTTCCAGGAAGAAATTTCTCTTTTCAGCGAGGTCAAGCTCAAAGCGGGTTAAATTGATCCTTTCCTGGTCTGCCTCGACTGTGGCAAAGTCAGGATTAAGGGTTAAATTTCCGGAAACCATCTGGCTGAAGGCATAGCGCGCATCAAGCCCTGCCTCGGCCTCTGTTTTTTCTCCTTCTTCGACTTTTGAAATGATATGGGGAATAATCTGATAGCTTCTCTCCGATTGCTGAAGGTCAAGGCCTTCCAGGACGCCGAATTGAGAAACCTTGGTCGAGGATTCAAGAGGCCCTGTCCAGAAACTGCGCTCAAAGAGTCGGGGGACGTTCCGTCCCAGGCTTAGCCCCCAGCTCCTGTTTTCTCCAGGCTTATACTTCAGCGAACGTAATTCCACGGCGATCTCCGCACTCCAGCCAAAATCTGTTCTCTGACCGGCAGATTTCCATATTCCATCCCACGTATCATCCTTTGTGCGGCCGTTCTCGGTGATTCTGCCGTCAAGCTGCGTGCCCAATAGATTCGTGGCGAAATAATAGCAGCTTCTTCGGTCATGGAAGGTGTCGATCATGACAGAGACCGAATCATCTTCATCGACATCAGCGTCTCTTTTGGTGATTCTGGCCACTATTTTTTCAGGCTGGGAGTCATGGCAGAGAAATCCAAAATAGACGAAATTTTCGTCGTAAAGAATCTTGACGACTGTCTTCAGCGTGGCCTGCTTTCCTCGCTGCGGCTCAAACTGAATGAATTTGTTAGCTTCCGGAGCTTTCTCCCAGACAGCCTCGTTCAACAGACCGTCTATATTGATGGCCTCTTCGGTTTTCAGCGCCGTGATTTTTTTTATTTCCTGGTTAGCAAACAGAAAAAAAGAAAACATTAAAAAAATCGGGACGACACAGAGCCTTTTTATCATCTTTTCTCAAAAGATAAAATCTTCCTTCGCCATCAAATAAATGTCAAGAATATTTTGATAACAGGCAAATTTATCTAAGCTATCTTTGATAAGATTTCTGTTTATCAAATTAAGTAGCCGTTTACCTTGATAACACTCGTTTGCAGTCAATATATGCTTTAATCAGGCCTGCTAGGTTGCAGCCGGTAAGGACATGTGAATCCACCGCCTGCTAATCCCGTGTCCAAAAAAAAGAAGCGGCTGGCTCTTGTTAACTGCTCCCCAGGCCACCATGTAGTGGTCGCCGGCCATCCAAAAAGGAATCATTACGCCTTTTTTTTCATACAGCGAAGGCTGGGCGGCGAGAAAACCGTTTGAAAAGCTCAGGCAGATTGGCTCGAAGGTGCGCCGCTTTTGCCCCAGCGAGACAAAGCCTGCTCGGTTTCAGGCTTCGCTCTCCTCTCCCTTCGGTCGAGGAACCATGCCCGCTCGACCTTTCACACGACCTTCTCACCACTCTGCCTTCGCCAGGTGATGGAAAGCCTGCTTGTTTTCGAACCGCTCAGCCGGAGCTTTCCAATCGCTCCAGTTGCCTTTTGGCGCCCAGATGGTTGATATTCATTTCCAGGGCTTTTTTAAACTCAGCCCTGGCTTCCTCCTTATTATCCATTCCCAAATAACCCAGGCCTAAAAGGTAATGGGCGTTCGCCGTCCGGATCATGACCGATTGTTTCTCTCCGAATTTGGCGAAAAAATCCATTGAAGGAGCGGTCTCAAGCCTTTCTTTTCCCGCTCGAATCAATCCCTCAAACATGCGCTTGGCTTCTTCATTCTTGCCGATTTTACGAAAAGCCAAGCCCTGATAATAGCCAATCTCTGACCCCTCATACTTTTGCTCTACGGATTTCTCGAAATACTCTCTCGCTCTCTCCGCGTCTCCCAAAGCGCCGTAGGCTGCGCCGATAAAATAGTCAATTTGGGGCTCCCTCCCGCCCCGGTAAGGCCTGGCCACTTCCAGGTTCTGGGGGTAGTCGAGAGCAGCCAGAAAATCCTGGAGAGCTTCTCTGTATTTTCCGGCTATAAGGTAATCTTCGCCTCTCGAAAGATGGGCGTCGACATAGACATTATGGATCTGGCCTCCTCCTTCCCAGACATGAAAATGGTGCCCGGATAATAAATCGATGGCCTTATCATACCTGCCAAGCTGGACAAGAAGGGCTATTTCTCGCGAAAGGGCGTCGTCCCTCCGGAGAACGACATCGTGATTCTTTTCCAGAAGCGCGAGTCTTTTCTGGGGAGGAACTCCGCCGGTCTCGTAAAGCAAATCCAGCTCATAATAAAGCCTTGGGTCCTTGCTGTTGCAGGCTACAGCCTTTTCCAGGCTAGCCATGGCCTTAGACACGTCATTTTCAACCCGGGCATAGGCAAGACCGAGGTTTCTGTGGACGATTGAAAAAGAATTATCCAACTGCCTTGATCTTTCCCATTCCTCTATCGCTCTTTCAGGCTGGATATCGTAGAGGAGATTTCCAAGATAATATGGAGCACGGGCATCAGCAGGGTTACACGCTTGAGCCGAGCGCAGCACAGCCATGGATTCCAGCCGGAAAGGGAAACAGTAATCAGGCGGCATTGTGGAGGCAAGCTTGTAATATTTTGATGCCTGCTCAAGATCGCCTTTTTTTTCCATAAAGTATCCCAGATAATAGTAGAGCATGGGGTAAGAGGAAGATTCTTTGTTCTCTTTTTCGACAAGCCTCAAGAGAAGCTCAATTGCCTCGTCCAGAAGCCCGCAGTTGCCATAATCAGCGGCGAGCTCCAAGTAGGACTGGGCAGAATCTCTCATTTTGGTTTCTAAACTCTTTTTTGCTTCAAGCTCTTCCTCTTTTTTCCCCGTCCCTGACTTCAAAAGGAAAAGCTCGTTCCCGGCCCAGAAATCCAGAGGGTCAAAAGCCAAAACCTGTCTCGCGATTCTCTCTGCTTCCTGAGGCTGTCCTGACCTCCTGAGCAACGAAGCCTTCAAATTCAAGGCTTTTGTGTTCAGCCCATTCTTCGCCAGCGACAGGTCAAGAAACTCGAGCGCTTTTGAGTAATCTTCTTTGCTGGAGGCAAGCTCGGCCAAGCAATAATAGGCTGCCGCACTCCAGGCATCGCTCCACGTGGCTTTGATAAAGGCATCAAGAGCAGCCGCGTCTTTTCCTTGAGCCCGGAGGGCGAGTCCCAGATAATAGAAGGGCTCACCATCCCTGGGAGTTGTGTAATTTCTGGTGAGGCGAACGAGCGCACGGTTCAGATGATTCTCTGCTTCCTCAGCCATTCCCCTTTTTGAATAAAGAATGCCGAGCGCCGTGTTGACCCGAGTATCATCCGGGTCTCGGCGCAAGGCTTCTTCGTAGTAGGGATAAGGCTCAAAGGCAGGGTTGTAAAACTGCTCCAGCCTCAAGCCGGTGAGATAAAGCTCCTCCACGGTTTTGATCTCCTGGGGGGATGGCGGAGGCTTGACCGGCTCTGGCAGGACCGATCCCTCCTTTCGAGGAGGACTGTAGCTTATCAGAATCTTGCCCTCTGGCGAAAACAGCACAAGGCGAAGATTTTTTTCGTCCACACCCTCAGGAAGGCCAATCTCCTTCCAAAAAGGATTCTGCGGAGAGACGTCAATCCTCTGCTCGAAAATCGCTTTTTCTCTGGTGAAAAGCGCTGCCCTGGCTCCCCTGTGCTCTCTGGTTGTGTTGAATCCTATCCTGGCAGTTCCCTTTCCTCCGACTTCTAAGTTGCAGGCTGCCTCAAGGTTAGCGGCTTTAATCCCCTGGATTTTCCGTAAAGGATACCATAATTGCTTGAAAGTTCTCACTTCATAAGGCTGAAGCCAGCTGTAATCCGGCTGATTATCCGAGTACGCGCCGACCATAAGCTCGATGTAAGGGCCGTCGGTCTCAGTCAAAATTTTTTCCCAGACCTGGCCCTGGGCTCCGGCTCCCCATGTCCAGAATTTCTTGCCGGGAACGAGGCGATGGTCAGCGACATGGACAACACCAGCTTCTTTTCCATGGTCGTATCCTGCCAGGAAGTCCTCTTTGGAGTTCCAGGCAAAAAAGGAAGTGGGCGCAGGATGATTCTTGTACCAGCTCACATCCACCCCCTTTGTATAATCCACCCCGTTGAACACTTCGCGGGATATTGGCCAGCGGGAAAACTGATTCTTTCCATGATAAGTGGCATACTCTGTGCCTGGAGGGAAAATGATCCGATAACCGGAATTGGCATGGACAGCGACATTAGCCCACCAGAGAAACGAATGGGCAAACGGCGTGCGGTTGAAAATTTTGATTATGGCTTCAAGGTAAGACCGGTCTGGATAGAGAGTCAGGCCGACAACCCACTTCATCCGGCGCCGGAGCTCTATCTCGCCAACCCAGATGGTCTTGCTGCCATCCGGATTCTCGGTAAGGGTGTAATCGATGTTCATGAAGCCCGTGGCCCGGTGATGATGGGGAAAATTCCACTCCACTCCTCCGGATATCCAGGCGCCGAGCATGCCGATAAGGGCAGGCTTGATGACATGCTGGCAATAAAAGAAATCATAGTTATTTGTCTTATCCAGAGCCGAGAAAATCCGGCCTCCTATTTCGGGCAGAATGCAGATTTTCAGATAGTCGTTCTCAAGATAAAGAGCTTTGTAGGTCTTCATCTCCCGGATATCCGTCAACCTATCCAGCAAAGGATAAGGATAGACAGGCCCTTTGGCGCCCTGATAAGCACGGCCCGCGTAAAAAATCGGGTTCAAATCAGGCTTTTCTACCCTGTAGGCGGGAATGGCCAGAGGCTCTTCCCAGACCCTGACAGATTTCTCCGAACGGAGAGGAATAACGAGCAGGCTGGAAAGGAAAAAAAAGGCCAGCAAGGCCTCTATGAAAAAATAGCGTTTTTGACTCATACCGAACCTCCCTTTTTTACGAAATGAAGCGAATTTAAACCAAAAAAAGTTAATTTCATTGGCTCAACAAAGAAATCCGGGCAATCATAAAGAATTTTTTTTCGCTCAGGCGTCCATTTTATTTTTTTAGATGAATTCCATCAACAGATATTCACGTCTGGTAAGCATCTTTCTTTCCGCGAAGGTATATGATGATAAAAGCCAATTATAACAGTGCTGGTTTCCATCCCTCCGAAGCCCATGGTGGTGGGTGTGCAGGTCTTTGGCGAGGAGGGATGGAAACCAGCTCCTCCATTCCTCACTCTATCAGATCTCTCTCCTTATCACAGGGAAAAAGATGCTTCCTCACGTATGTTGCCTGATGGCTTTTTTAAGGCTAATGAGGCTAAAATTTGGC
>CAZJYC010000024.1:0-33697 GCA_964550165.1 uncultured Eubacteriales bacterium | reverse complement strand
CCCTCCCACCCACCACCATGGGCTTCGGAGGGACGGAAACCAGCTCTGTTAGAGTTGGCTTTTATCATCATAGGCCTTCACGGAAAAAAAGATGCTTACTCAGTGCTGGAGAAGAAAGAGCTCTCCATTTCAGCAAGTATTTCCAAATCCGTCATATTATTCTACATGAAGGGGCGGGAAACCGCTGTAGCGACCATAGCAGATTTAGCCTTTGGAGTTCGCTCTTGAAAAAGTTGCCTGGGCCATTTTTTACTGATAGAATTGTTGATGGTATGAAAACATTCGATGAGAATTCGAGTCACGCGGAGAAAGAGGGCTATTATAAAAAACTAACCTTGCGCAATACCCTTCTCAACCTGATTCTTTTTGTTAGCCCTTTCTTGCTCCTCTTTTTTATAGTCAATTATGAAACATCCTCTCTCATCAAGAATCAAGTCTACAACCGCCTCTCTGACACGGTTGAAGAAAACGCAAAAACGATAAATGTCTTCCTTCAGGACAGGGGGAGCGATTTAAAATCGCTCTCCAGAGTGGATTTGAAGGGCATCGAGGAAGTCTCAAGGTTCTCCTCCCTTCTGGAATCGCTTATCCATGAGAAGAAATGGTTTAACTTCGTCAACATAGCGGACTTAGAAGGCCGTATTGTCCTTTCCATAAACAGGAAGATTGCGGGCAACATTGCGGACAGGGAATATTTTAAGGTTTCAAAAATGGGGAGACCATACAATTCCGGCATATTTTATTCCGACCTCCTGAAGAGTTCAGTGATGATTCTCTCCCATCCTCTGCTGAACAAATCCAACCAGATCATCGGTGTTTTAGCAGCTTCTTTGAATCTGGAAGATTTTTACAATCTTCTTTTTGACCTAAGAATGGCCAAAACGAGCGAGCTATTCCTGGTGGACGGCGCGGGCACGCTTCTTTCGCCGACAAAGCTGGGCGGGAAGCCTTTGGTCGATAAAGGCTTTTATGAGAAAGAGAGCAATCCTCATACAGGCGAAAATGGGATCAAAACCCATCTCGATTACCGGGGACAGAAAGTTCTTTGCGCTTATAAAAAACTGCCTCAGGCCAATTTATATCTTGTTTCCGAGATGGATTTAAAAGAAGCATTGCTGCCGGTTCGGGAAGTGAATCGGATTATTCTTTTAGTCTTCACCCCTTTTTTTCTTCTTCTGGTCATCATTTCAAACCTTTATTCGCGGAGGATAACGTCACTCCTTCGGAAGTTAACGAGAGAACTTGAGAAAGCCTTAGACGAATCCCACGCTAAGAAAAAAGAAGTGGATGCGGTGAATATTGAATTGGAAAGAGAAGTCAAAGCGAGCGAGCAGTTGGCTCGAGAGTTGAGGCTTTCCGAGGAATACATCCGCAGTCTCATCGATAGCATTTCCTTGGGCGTTATCGGGCTGGACTGTTCCGGCAAAATAACCCATTACAACAGAGAGTTCGTCAATTTATTCCACATGGAAGGGATCAAAGAGGGTCAGGATGTTTTTTCGAGCATATCCTGGCTCAATGATAAAGATATAGAATTTGCCTTTGAAAAAACAATCTTGACCGGCAGGCCTTATCAAATTGAAGAGAAAAGAATCGCGCACAGCAAAGGCGAAGAATATTTCAGCCTTTCCTTTTTCCCGATCGAAAAAGGCAAAGGACAGATCACGGGCGTTACGCTTCTCATCGAGAACATCACAGGAAGGAAGAGGCTGCGAGAACAATTGGCTGAATACGAGAAACTCTCCGCTCTCGGCCAGCTCGCTTTGGGCGCAGCCCACGAAATCAACAATCCTCTCTTAGGGATTTCGTCTTACCTGGAGATCCTTCGAGAAGAAGCCAAGAGCGAGAAACAAAAGGAAGATGTTGAGTTTGTGCTCGAAAATGTCTACAGGATCTCTGAGACAATCCGGGGCCTGCTCAATTTTGCCCGGCCATCCCCGCCGCAGTTCACCAAGGTCAACATCAACCAGCTGATCGACGAGATTCTCTCTTTCTTAAGCCATCAGCCCATCTTCCGAAAAGTTAAAATCGAGAAAAGCCTTCCTAAATCTCTTCCTCAAATCACTGCGGATTTGAACCAGATCAGGCAGGTCTTGATCAATATGTTCATCAATGCGGCGCAATCCATGCCCAACGGAGGGGAGCTCCTGGTGGCCGCCTCCAAGGTTAAGTTTGAAGATTTTGTCCAGATCGACATCTCGGATACAGGAGTCGGCATACCTCCAGAGAACATGAAAAAAATATTCGATCCTTTCTTCACGACCAAAAAGAGTCAGGGGACGGGATTGGGCCTGAGCATCAGTCTGAGCTACATAAAAAATCACAGCGGGCACATCTCAGTGAAAAGCGAAGTGAATAAAGGGACCGCGTTTTCCATATTGCTGCCGATAAGACAAAAAGGCAGAACTCTATTTAAGGATGAAGAGGTTGTTTCATGAGCACCTATTCTGTTCTGATTGTTGATGATGAGATCCTGACTCTGAACAACCTGAAAAAGATACTCGAAAAAGAAAACTACGAAGTTTATGTTGCCGATTCAGGTGAAAGGGCGCTTGAGGTCATCGAGAGGTATAAGCCCCATCTCGTTCTTCTGGATTTGATGCTTCCCGGCATCTCCGGGATTGAGGTCTTGAAGCGGGTCAAGCAGATGGAGAGAGAGACAATCGTCATCATGATGACCGCCTATGAGATTCTGGAAAAAGCCGTCGAAGCCATGAAGTTGGGAGCTTATGATTATCTCTTGAAGCCATTTAAAATAAACGACTTAAAAAATATCATCCGCCGGGCTCTTGAGACATTCTCTTTGCGCATTCGGGTTCTCGACCACCTCCTGTCCGAGAAGGGCAGGTATTATTTCGGCAAAATTGTGGCCGAAAGCCAGCCGATGACAGATGCGGTGGAGATGGCCAGGAGGGTTGCCTCAGCGGATAAGACAACCGTCCTTCTCCAGGGAGAAAGCGGAACCGGGAAAGAGCTCCTGGCCAAGGCCATTCATTATCACAGCCCGCGTGCGGAAAAGCCGATCGTGGACATCAATTGCGCAGCCATTCCAGAGAACCTGATGGAGAGTGAGCTCTTCGGCTATGAGGCTGGGGCATTCACGGATGCCAAAAAAAGAAAAACAGGGCTTCTGGAAAAAGGGGATGAAGGCACGGTCTTTTTCGACGAGATCGGGGACATGTCTTTAAACCTTCAGGCGAAATTGTTGAGAGTCCTGGAAGAGGGAACCTTCACCCGGTTGGGCGGAAACAAACAGATGAAAATTAATATTCGTGTCATTGCGGCGACCAATAAAGATTTGGCCAAAGCGACAGACGCGGGAAATTTCAGGTCCGATCTTTTTTACAGGTTGAACGTCGTCCCTATCCGCATTCCTCCACTGAGAGAGAGAGCAGAGGATATTTTGCCTTTAGCCCTTTCCTTTATCCAGGAATTCAACCATGAGCTCAAACGTTCCTACAGAGGAATTTCTCAGGAAGCCGCTCAGGCTTTGATGGGTTATCCCTGGCCAGGGAATGTAAGAGAATTGAGAAATATCATCGAGAGGATTATGTCTCTTTACCTGGAAGAGGAAATCGTGTATACCCATCTTCCCTTTGAGATCAGAAACTATCAGAAACTTTCAAAAAATCGCATGATGGACGAGATCCTCCCCCAGGAATCTTTCCTAACCTTAGAGCAACTCGAGAGAAAATATATCGAGAAAGTCCTCGAGCACACCCATAATAACAAAACTCAAACAGCCAAAATCCTTGGCATCCACCCCACCTCCCTCTTCAGGAAGCTGAAGAAATAGGGATCAGGTCTTCAATCATTATTTCTTCAAAATTCCCGTTCCTGAAGCAAATCCTGGATTTGAAGGATTGCCTCAAATTTCGAATACCGGATGAAATTTGAAGGCCTGACACGTCATCTGTAGCAAAATGCAGTATAGCAAAATGCTATAATTACGCTTTTCTTTAATTCTAAATTATTTATATTAAAAGATTTATATAATGGCATAAGAATTGCAATGAAAGGGGGTGTGAATCATAAAGGAGGTTTAAGATGAGCAATCATAACAAATCATCATCCGCTTTAAAAAAAGAGTCGCGGGATTCCCTGGATGACGAACGGGAAGAAAAACAGGAAGCAGAAATCATCCCCTGGCCCGGCCTCAGTCCGGCGGACGAGAAGAAGAAAAAGACGAAGAGAATCCGCTTGGACCAGAAATTTCTCTACTATAAAGGCCAAAAGATTCCCATCCTTCAATTCCAGAAATCCGGCTATGACAAGCTTTTAAAGCTGCTGCTTAAAGAAATAGGGAGGTAGCATCATGAAGCCAGAGGCAAAAATACAGTATTTTCCTCCTGCTCGAAGGAAGGAAATCGAGTACGACCCCTTTATAGAGGCCACCATTCAATTCGAAAGAGCCGCGGGTTACCTGGATATAGAGCCCTGGATTTACCAGAGGCTGAAGTATCCTGAGAAAGAGCTCATCGTCCATCTCGCCATTACCCTGGACAGCGGCCGGGTGGAGACCTTTACGGGATTTAGAGTCCAGCATTCCACGGTTCGAGGTCCGTCCAAGGGAGGAATCCGGTACAGCCCGGATGCCTCTTTGAATGAGTGCAAAGCCCTCGCTTCCTGGATGACCTGGAAGTGTGCTGTTCTTGACCTTCCTTTCGGCGGCGGGAAGGGAGCGATCATCTGCGACGCGTTGCGAATGTCCGAGAATGAGCTCAAAAAGCTGACCAAGGAATACACAATAGCCATCAGAGACATCATCGGGCCCTACAAAGACATCCCCGCTCCGGACATGTTTACCAATGCGCAAACAATGGCCTGGATCGCCGAGGCTTACAGTCAGGGTTTAGGGTACCTTGAGCCAGCTGTTGTTACCGGGAAGCCTGTTTTTCTTTGGGGGTCTCTGGGAAGGGCAGGAGCCACTGGAAGCGGCTTGTTCTATGTCCTTGAAGAGGCTTCAAAGCACCTGAAGTTCCCTCTGGAAGGCAAAAAAGTTGCCATCCTGGGTTTCGGCAATGTCGGCTCCTCTATAGCCAAGCTGGTTCACCAGGCAGGATGCAAGATTATCGCCGTCACGGATATCTATGGAGGCGTTTACGGTGAGAAGGGGATCGATCCTTTCAAGCTTTCGGAGCAGGTTTTAAAAACCGGCGCGGTTGTGGATTTTCCAGAGACTGTGCCCATCGATAATGAATCTCTCATCTCTCTGCCATGCGATATCCTTATCCCGGCGGCTGTCGAGGGCCAGATCAACAAAGACAACGCAGATTCTGTAAGAGCAAAGATCATTCTGGAGGGAGCAAACGGACCGACGACGCTCGAAGCCGATGAAGCCTTGAAAGAAAAGAATGTGGTTGTCATTCCCGATGTTTTGGCCAACGCGGGTGGAGTGACCGTGTCTTACCTGGAATGGGTTCAAGATCTGCAGCGGTTTTTCTTTTCTGAGAAAGAGATTCTTGAGAAGACCGAACAGAAAATGAAAAAGGCTTTTTGGGACGTTGTGAGGACGATGGAGACGCATGAAGTGACGATGAGAGAGGCCGCTTATATTCTGGCCGTGGGACGAGTGGCGGAGTCTTTAAGGGCTTTGGGCAAAGCCGCATGAGCAGAGTTCAATCCTCCTCTTAGCCGGAGTTATTTTTTTTGGGGAAGGACGCATTGTCCTTCCCCTGTCTTTTGCTTGTTTTCTGAACTGTCCGGATTAAATTTTTTTCCAATTCTGTGATAATAGATTACTCCACCAGTAAACGAAGATTTTGAGCAGGCGTAGCGACCATTGAGGATTTAGCCTTCGGAGTTCGCTCTTGAGGAGAGTCCCCGCTTAGCCGGAGCGAGTTGCGCAGCCGCCGAGAAGAGCGAACGGAGAATGGCGTAAAAAAATCCGAAGAAGAGCGAGGCTATCCCCGTAACCTCTTAGAGCCACATAATCGTAAATATGTCGCTTTGGCCAGGGCAGTTGACTTATTGTCGGGACGGGTTATAATAAAAAAGCTGTTCATACAATGGCCTTAATTCCTTTTATCGTCGAGCAAAACGGAAGAAGCGAGCGGGCTTATGACATCTACTCCCGTCTTCTCAAGGACAACATCATTTTCATCGGGTCGGAAATCGACGATGATGTCGCGAACCTGGTCATTGCCCAACTCCTTTATCTTGAGGCAGAGAACCCGGAAAAGGAAATTTCCCTTTATATCAACTCTCCGGGTGGAAGCATCACTTCCGGATTAGCGATCTACGATACGATGCAGCTCATTCGGTCGGAAGTTTCGACCATATGCGTCGGCCAAGCGGCAAGCATGGCCGCGGTTCTGCTGGCTTCGGGCTCGCACGGAAAAAGGTATTCTCTTCCCAATTCCCGGATTATCCTTCATCAGCCCTTTGGAGGATATAAGGGACAGGCCTCGGATATCGCCATTCAGGCCAAGGAAATACTTAGGGTCAGAGATAATATCAACGACATTCTGGCCAAGCATACACATCAGCCCAAGGAGAGAATTCAAGCGGATGTCGAGAGGGATTTTATCATGATTCCGGCCCAGGCCAAGGACTACGGGCTCATCGATGAGATCATCGCCAGCAGAGACAAATTAAAAAAGTAAGCTTTTCTGCGTTTTATCCCTTGGAAGGACTAAAAGAGAGAAGATAGAGCCATGGATGACAGTCGCGAACAAAAACTCGGCAGCATCATCCGCTGCAGCTTTTGCAGCCGCACGCAAACCCAGGTGAAGAAGCTGATTGCCGGACCCGCCGGGGTCTACATCTGCGAAAACTGTGTGGAAGTTGCACATTCCATTATTGTTGCCGACAGGAAGGAAAAAGAGGAAGAGCGAAGAAAACAGAAAACAGATTTTCCCACTCCCTCACAGGTTAAAGACGCGCTCGATCAGTACATCATTGACCAGGAGAAGGCGAAGAAGAAAATCTCGGTTGCGGTCTACAATCACTACAAGAGGATAAGCCTAAGGAAAGAACTCACGGATGTCGAGCTCGCAAAGAGCAATATCCTTCTCATCGGCCCCACAGGGACGGGCAAGACTTTGATGGCCCAGACGTTAGCCAAAATCCTCTCCGTTCCTTTTGCCATAGCGGACGCCACCTCCCTCACAGAAGCGGGCTATGTCGGAGAGGACGTGGAGAACGTTGTTCTCAAACTTTATCAGGCTTCAAGGGGAGATATCGAAAAAGCACAGAAAGGAATTATCTACATCGATGAAATCGATAAAATCAGCCGCAAGGGCGACAGCCCCTCCATCACCAGAGATGTTGGAGGAGAAGGAGTTCAGCAGGCGCTTCTCAAGATCATAGAAGGGATAGTGGCCAATGTTCCCCCACAAGGTGGCCGGAAGCATCCCTACCAGGAATTCATCCCTGTCGACACCAACAATATTCTTTTCATCCTGGGTGGAGCTTTCATTGGCCTGGATAAGATTATCGCCCAGAGAGTTGGAAAATCCACTGTGGGCTTCAAGTCAGACTTGCAGAGAAAGAAAGTCGAACGTTCCGAAGAGATTTATGACCACTTGATCCCCCAGGATTTAATCAAGTATGGGTTGATTCCCGAACTCGTGGGCAGAATCCCTGTTGTGGCCGCTTTTTCTGAGCTGGATGTCAAGGACCTGATCGATATCTTAACCAAGCCGAAGAACGCCATCGTCAAGCAGTTCCAGAAGCTTTTTGAGATGGAAGGGGTGAAACTCGAATTTACCAAGGATGCCCTTGCCGCCATTGCTCAAAAATCGATCGAGAAGAAGTTGGGAGCCAGAGGCTTGAGGGGAATACTCGAGGATTTGATGCTGGATGTGATGTTCTATCTTCCGTCTCGGAAAAAGCCGACGACCATAAAAGTCACCAAAAAGATGGTGGAGAGGAATGCCCTGAAGCTCCGCGGCTATAAGCAGGCCGTGGGATAATCAAGGCGGATAATTCGCGAAAAGATAATTTCCCTCGCTCCAACGTTCTATGTGTTAGTTATTCTGCTTTTGCAAGACATAACTGAAATATTCTTCTTCTCTCGTTTTAAATAACTCATACCTTTTTGAAACCTTTGTTCCCCACCAATACTTATATGTATTATGCAATATTTTTGGCGTCTTTTGGTGGATTAATCCCACTTTGCGATCATGGTCCTACTCCATGGCTTAAGAACATGAGGAGTTATCCAATTCTTGTGTTGAACGAGCCCGGCTCTATTTTTGAAGACTCAGTTTGCTGAGTTCCATCCGCACATAAAATTCTGTCCCCCAGATGCGGATGGTATGCTCGCCTGTAGCCTCTTCGCCGCAGGTTATGATCTTTGGCCCCATGACAAGGCAATCTTTTGTGTCTGCGCTGTGCCCGTCCAGGAGTGTGTAGGCCCAGGAGTCCTTTCCAGGTGCGATTATGGCCAGAGTTCCGCTGGCATCTCTGTTTCTGATCTGTCCTCCTGAAGCTCTAAGCCCTGCGATAATTCTGCCGTCAGGATAGACAGTCACGCCGGAGAGGACATCTGCAAAAGGGGATCGGGTCGCCTCGGATAGGCCATCTTTAATGTCAAAAATTCTTATTTTCTGCGGCTGAGTTTTCGTGGAGTTCTGGGCGTACTCAATGCCTTCAGTAACGACCAGGATTTTTCCCTGCGGGTAGAGCTTGACGGAGGAAGGTGCGGCATCAAGGCTTTCGATGGTGTCCATCACTCCTCGCGCCACGTCCCACCGCCTCAGGGTTTTATCCCGGCTGCCCGAGTATATTGCGCCCGAATAGTCCACAGCCAGAGAGGTCACGGCCTGGCTGTGTCCTTCCAAGATCGAGACGCTTTTGCTCGAGAAATCCCAGATTCTGACCGAACCGTCTTTGTGTCCGGTGATGATTTTTTCTCTGGGCAAAGCTGCAAGGGAAAGAGCAGGAGAACTGAGTTTTCCGAATCGGGTGATTTCGTTTCTTTCAAAGGAGATGTGAATCAGCTCTCCTTCCTCCCCTGTCAAAAACATATCCCGGCCGAGGAGTCTGATGTCCGCGCTTTTTTCCAAAAAAGTGGAGAATACCCGGTTGTCGAGGAAGGTGATGACAAAGACCTGTCCTTCTTCTCCGATCCCGCAGATTTGATCCTGGGCATAAAACCGGATTTTCTTCGGCTTTAAATCATTCATCCCTATGGTCTGAAGAAGGTGGGGCCGGTTCCTGTCCTCGTTCAATTCTGCCTTGAATTTTCTTTCCTCAGCCGAGAAAGCTTCTCTCCTGGATTCCGGCCACTTTTCACTTTTTAAGGAGAAGTTTTCTTGCTTGAGACACAGGGGTTCAGGCTCAACCTTCAGCGGCTTGAGCTCTTGCTGAAAGTCTCCGACGAGGATGAGCTCGCCCCAGGAATCTATTTTCCTTTTTTCGAACAATTCCTGGATTTCCTCCCTGTTCAGGCGGGATGACAGGGAGTTATCCAGGTCATAGAGAATCGCCACTCCTTCCTGGTAAAACAGGGTATCCTCCAGAGAAGGCTCTTCGAGGAAGGAGAGATGAGTTTCAACACTTTCCAGAGCCATCTCCCGCTCTTCTAAATTAAGCCTCCTTGTGGACAGAGTAGCGCGGAAATTGACTTCGACATCCAGCTCGCCCTTGAAGTAGAATTGATCGATGACTTTTTGAAAATAGTGCTGGTCGCGGCAACCGTCGAGGATGATCAGTTTTTTATTCGAATTTTTCTCCAGAAACTGCCTGAAGAACTCGTCCGGGTCATCTTTCTCTGGAAAGGGACAGTCCTGGTAATAGACCGGGTCGATATACTTTTTCAGCCATTTCAAGCCGAGGATGCGGTTGAATATTTTTTGGTCCTTCTTTCTATCGCGCATGAGATAAAGGATTTCTTCCGGCTTTAAATCGGCGAATCCCTCGGCGATCGACTGGCAGAAGTACGTCTTTCCTGTTCCCGAGTCTCCGTTAACGGCGATGATGGCCCTTTTTTTCGACTGGATGAGATGGTGGATTGTTTCTGAGAGCTCATATAGACCCTTCTGGGCAGGCTTGAGGCCGAGAATGCTCACTGCCCCGATGTTATACAGATAAAGGGAGTGGGTGAATTCGGGCATGTCGATTTTTCTTAAGGCGCTCACCGTCTCCTCAAACACCTGCCTGTCTTTTGTCTTCAACAGCTTGAGGAGAGTGATGATGATATCTGCGCTCACCCCTCCCAGTTTTTCTTTCTGAGCCTTTCCGATTTCTCCTAAAGCCCAGGACAGGTATGTTTTGAGTTTTGCCGAAGGGTGCTCCGCGTATCGAACCAGAACGGAAAGATGAGGAATCGATTCCAGCCCAATTTTCCCCAATGCCCAGAGGGCCTCTTTTTTTTGGTCGAGAAGAGAAAGAACGCCTTCTTTCGGCTGACCCTGGGGCGGCGCAATTTCATCCGGGTATTCCAGGACCTGAGCGATGGGTCCGGCGGCTTTTTTCTCTTTGAGATGGCCGAGAGTGTAAATGATATTCTCCCTTATTTTTGAATAGTGAAGAGGAAAAAGACTCATGGCATTCAGCAGGGCCTCTGTGGAGCGAGGGTCTTTGAGGATGCTGAGCACAACTGATGCGTTGTAGGGGATTCCGCTTGAGATGCCGATAGTTTTGTCCATCAAAAGGCGAAGGCAGGGACGGAGAAGGGAGAGGGATGCCAGAGTCACGATTCCCATCGGCGGAAGAATTTTCTCGACGATTAAAGCGAAAAATTCTTCTCTCCGGTTTGGGTCTTTGGCTTTCTCAAGAAGCAGGCCGATTGATTTTATCAGCCTCTCTTCTTCGGCTATCAGTTTGGGAATTGTGCGGATGACTTCCAGGGGAGGCCTTTTAAGCTGATCCAGTATGCTCGTTACAAATTCTTCGCTTTCTTTTTCGGAGGAAAGGCTGCCTAAAAGATTTTTCAGGCCATCAAGCTCTTGCAGGGATTCCTGCTTTATGACTGTCGCTTCTGCGTCCCAGCCAGGGGCTGCGGTTCCGGCGCTAAGACGGACTGTCTCATAGCGGAGTATCCAGGCCAGGGCTTCAAGCAGGACTAAAAAGGGATAGAACTTTTCCGGCCGGCCTCCTTCGGAAAGCGAGCGGATGAGTATTCGGTCGATTTCCTGTTCCTCGAGGACTGCGAGCCTTTTGGATTTTTCCAAAAGAGCCAGTTTTATCTTTTTCGCCTGGAGCCAGAAACCATCTTTTAGGAAAGGAGAAAACATTTCTCCGAGGAGTGATAGCCTGTTTTCTTCTGATGTTTTCCCGATTCTGAGGAGCAGTTCGTTGATGATCCGGCCAATGGATGAATCCGGGCCTTTTTCCCACTGACCCGTTGCATCGAGAGCAAAAAAGTTTTGCCGGTCGAATTCTTCGAGGATTTCTTCTGCGGCCTGGATTAAATCCTGGAGGGCAGGAGTTTTGAGTGCTGTCTGTCTCATCGCGACCTGAAGAGAGGGGCTCTATTTTGAGAGAATGAGACCTTTCAGGTCTTCTTCGAGATTTGTCGGTTCGATGCGGAAGAGCCATCCCTCGCCATAGGGATCCCTTCTCAGCAGAGACGAATCTTCTTTGAACTTTTCGTTGACTTCCACCACCATTCCCGTGGCTGGAGACCAGATGCGGTGACTGAATTTCTCCGCATCCGTAATTTTGGCGCATTCCTCTCCCTGGGTGACACTCTCGTTTTTCTGGGGCAGCTCGATTTTGGTGATGATTCCCACCGGTTTAAGAAAATCCGAAACGACTCCGATCGAGGCCAGGCCTTTTGGTTCTTTCCGAAACCAGGTGTGGCCGATCATGTAATAGAGGCCTGAAGGCATTCTGGGTGAGGATGGCTCTTTCTTGGCCTTTTCTTCGCTCTCTATTTTTTTAAAGGCCCGGGAAACCAGGCTTCTCAATTCCGCTGGAGTAAAAGGCTTGGGGAGGTAGTCGAAAGCGCCGATCTTCACCGATTGAACGGCTGTTTTGATCGCGGGATAGCCTGTGACCATGATCACAAGAGCCTCTGGCCTTCTCTCCTTTAAGGCGCTCAGAAGGTCCAGCCCGCTGATGCCGGGCATCATCAAATCGGTGATGATCAGGTCGTAAGGCTTTTCTTCATCTTTTTTCAGGGCTTCTTCCCCGCTCAAAGCCGTGTCGACCGCATAGTCTTCTGAGACAATGGCTTGAGAGATGCTCTTGCAGACGGTAATTTCGTCATCGACGACCAAGATCTTTCTTTTGTTCATCGTTGCCTCCTTCTTTACTTTCTCTCCGTGTTTAGCCTTCTGTGGGCAAGCTGACGGTAAAGACAGAGCCCTGACCGGGTTCGCTCTTGACTTCGATTTTTCCCTGATGCTGGTCGATGATTCCGTAGCTGACCGCCAGGCCGAGGCCGGTTCCGCTGCCTTTGGTGGTGAAAAACGGGTCAAACAGCTTATTGATAGCCTCTTTGGAAATTCCCGCTCCAGTATCGATAAAGATGACATCGATTCGTTTTTTATCCGGCGAGAGCTGGCTGGCGATGGTTAACGTGCCGCCTTCGGGCATAGCCTCCGAGGCATTGATCATCAGATTCCAGAAAACCTGCTTGATTTTGTCTTTGTCGAGTTTGATCGGTGGCAGGTTGCCGTCAAGCCTTTTGGCGATGCGGATGTTCTGGAAAGAAGCCTGGTTTTCGAGGAGCTGGAGGGTGCGGTTGATGATTGCGTTGACATCCGCATAGGATTTCTGGGGCGGATTCTGCCGCGAAAACTCGAGCAAGCCTTTGACAATATTCGTGCACCGGGATGTTTCATCGGCGATCAACTCAAGGTTTTCGTGGATGGCGTTGTTCTTGTCGAGTTTCTCCAGGATGAGATGGGTGTTGATCAGGATGGATGTCAGAGGATTGTTGATTTCATGGGCCACCCCGGATGCCATTTTTCCCAGGGACGCCAGCTTTTCGGATTGAATCAGCTGATTTTGCATCTCCTTCAGCTCTTTTGTTCTCGCCTCCACTCTTTTTTCCAGGGTCTTTCCCCACTGGATGAGCTTTTCATTGGCCTTTTTCAGCTTTTCCGTCATCTGATTGAAAGATTGGGCTAACTGGCCTATCTCATCCTGAAAGTTTATTCCAACTTTGGCGTTCAGGTCCCCCTGGGCAATTTTGTTTGTGGCAACAACCATGCGTTGGAGAGGGTGGATGATGGTCGAGGTGATGAAGTAAAGGATGGTCAGGAGCAAGCCGACGCAGAGGATGGCCATTCCGGTAAAGGTCAGCATGACCCTGTTCCTTAAATCGATGTAAGGCTTTTCGAGCATCCCGACGTAAAGAATCCCGATGATATCTTCGTTGATATCCTTAATGGGCTCATAGGCGGTGATATACCAGTCGTTGACCACGAAGGCCAGGTCAACCCATTGCCTCCCCTCTTGCAATACAGCCTGATAGACTTGCTTCGAGACCAAGGTGCCGATGGCCCGTTCGCCATCGACTCCCTTGACGTTGGTGGAGATTCTGAGGTCACCCTGGAAAATGGTTGCGGTTCCGATCTCCAACCCTTTATATTTTTCCCCCTTGTAAACAATTTCCTTGACTCTATCCACAATTTCATAATTTTGATTGAGGAGTATTCCTGCATAGAGAACACCTATGATTGTCCCTTCCTCATCGATGACAGGAGCAGCGGCTTTGAGCATCATTCCCTCTTCTTCATGGTCCTCAGCTCTCGGCTCTGCTTTGGGAGTCGGCATAATCTGGAGGTAGGCGCGGTCAGCCAGGTCTTTTCCTTCTTTGAGCAGTTCTTTTCTGGAGACGATCTGAGTGGCAGCGACTGTTTTTCCTCGCAGGGCCCGCATAATCAAGGAGTCTCCGGATTGGTCATCTCCCCACATTCCGGGATTCCGGGTTCTCAGGAGCACCTTGCCGCGGGAATCGGTCAGGGTTAGAACATCCAGGTTGAATTCTTTTGAGACCCGGCCTAAATATTTTTCGAGAACTTTTCGTTCATCTTCCTTGATGGCCTTCTGGATGGATTCGCGGACTGAGTTGAGACGGACGATGTCCCTGATGATGTTCAGTTTCTCGTTGTAGACCATTTTGGCTGAAGCCAGGTCATGCCGGACCTTGGCCTGGGCGAGGTCAAAAATGGTTTTGTGCTCGAGGCGGGTTCCAAAGAAAAGGGACACAATTCCGCCGAAGCTGATGACGATCAGAAAGCTCAAGATGAACTTGGCCCTGAGAGGAAGGCTCAGAAATTTTTCGAACGGTTTTTTCAAGGGCATGTTCAGGAACCGAGTGGTGAATTAACCTATATTATACAAATTAAGAAGATTAAAATAAATTCATAAAAAACATCGCAAGCAATCAGCCGGAAAGAAAGGCGCTTTCAGATCAAAAAAAAGCGCTTGACAGAAGGAATCGGATTTGCTTTAATCACTTAGTCAATTGAATTAGTCGACTAATATAAGAGAATGAGACTCTCAACCAAAGGTGAATATGCCAGCCGGGCGATGCTGGAACTGGCCCTCCATCACCCAGAAAGGCCTCTCCATATCCGGGAGATTGCCTCCGCCCAGGATATCCCCGAACGTTTTCTCGAACAGATTTTACTTCTGCTGAAAAGGGCTGGCTACTTGAGGAGTAAGAAAGGCCCGAATGGCGGCTATTACCTGGCCAAAGACCCAGCTGGAATATCGGTGGCAGAGGTTATCCGGGTCATGGACGGGCCGCTGGCTCCGATCGACTGTGTCAGCGTGACTGCCCATGAGGTTTGCCCGAGAGAGAGCTTCTGCGGGCTGAAATGGCTCTGGAAAGAAGTCCGGGATAACATAGCCGAAATTTTGGAGGGCACAACGTTTAAGGACCTGGCGGAGAGGACAAGAAGCGCAAAAAGGGAGAAGAGATGAATATTATTTTTGCATTAATAGTCGACTTAGTTTATAGAGAATATAACCAAATATCTAACATTCAAAGGAGATGGGAGAAAAGATGTTCAGGATAAGCGGAGAAAAGGCAAGAAAATCGGGAAAAAATAGGCTTTCATTCATTTTTAGCTTGCTTGTCCTGGCAGGAATTTCTGTGGCAGGAGAAAACAAAGGAGAAAAACCGGGTGCCCCAGAAAAATTCATGAAGTTCAGCGGATTCACCCAGGTGAACTATACCTACTGGGAGCAAGGCATTGATGGATTCCGGATAAGACGGGCCAGAGTTATAGCAAAAGGTGACGTTTTTAAGAATATAAACTACAAACTTCAGGTAGAAACTCTCAAGAGTCCGGTCCTGCTCGAGGCCATGGTTGATTTTGCTTTTAAGCCTTATCTCGCTTTGAGAATTGGCCAGTTCAAAGTCCCCTTCAGCCTGGAGAATCTGACCTCGAGTTCTTCCCTGGATACGATCAACCGCTCCCAGACTGTGGAGAAGCTGTGCCCTGGCCGGGATACAGGGGCCCTTGGCCGGGATATCGGAGCCATGCTTAGCGGCAAATTCTCAAGCGTTGAATATTCTCTGGCGCTGCTTAACGGTTCAGGAATAAATAAGGCTGATGTGAATGAGAAGAAAGATATCGGCGGGCGGATTGTTTTTCATCCCTGGAATTTTCTTCAAGTCGGTGCGGCCTTTTACGCGGGTTTTCACAGTCCTGATCTTGGAATGGCTCCCATAAAGAAAGAGAAGGCTGGCTTGGAGGTTTTTTTTGACCGGTCGCCCTTCTCGGTGAAAGGAGAATACATCTTCGGCAAGGATGACCAGACCGCAAAGCGAGGGTGGTACGTCCAGGCCGGCTATTTTCTCATCCCCAACAAACTCCAATCCCTGGTTAAGTACGATTCTTATGATAAAAACAGAGAGATAGCTGGAGACAGGAGTGACCTGATGACTCTCGGCCTGAATTATTTCTTCACAGAAAATACCAAATTTCAAATCAACTACGAGCTTTACCGGGACGAGTCGGGGAACCGGTCCAATTCGGCCCTCTTGGCCCAGTTTCAAGCTGGCTTTTAAAGAGAATGTGAAAAGAAGGTTGGCTATAAAAAAAACATTCATCGTTTTCTTGGCTGTGTCTTTATTACCGTTAATCAGTCTCTCCTTGCCTCAGGTTGAAAAGCAAGAATTGGAAGGGAGGATTAGCATCTCGGGCGCTTGGGCTCTTTATCCGATGGCTGTTAGATGGGCTGAGGAATTCCAGAAAATCCACCCTAGGGTCATCATCGATGTTCAGGCCGGAGGAGCAGGGAAAGGAATTGCGGATGTTTTGGCCGGGATGGTGGATATCGGCAACGTGTCTCGGGCTATAAACCCGGCCGAAGTCGAGAAAGGAGCTTTCGCCATCGCTGTCACCAAAGATGCTGTTGTCCCTACAGTCAGCGGGAAGAATCCATTCTTGAGCCAGCTCTTCAAAAGAGGCGTCAAAAGAGAGCAATTCATCGACATCTGGATCGCGAGAAAAATTAAAACCTGGGGTCAGGTTTTAGGCACAGATGAGAAGGCCTCCGTTCATGTTTTTACCCGTTCCGATGCCTGCGGAGCCGCAGAAACCTGGGCGGATTTTTTGGGAAAACATCAAGAAGACCTCGAAGGTGTCGGCGTTTATGGCGATCCGGGCCTTGCCGATGCCATAAGAAGGGATCCTCTGGGAATAGGCTACAACAACATCAATTATTCCTACGATGCAAAAACCAAGAGGCCGGTCAAGGGGATAATGGTTTTGCCCATCGACCTTGATGGAAGCGGCAAGATAGAGAGCGCTGAAAACTTTTACGCCACACGGGATGAAATCGTCCAGGCTATCGCCCAGGATCTTTATCCTTCTCCTCCGGCCAGAGACCTCTACTTTGTGACCAGGGGCAAGCCTTCAAAAAAGCTTTTGCTGGAATTTATCAAATGGGTTTTAACCGACGGGCAGAGATATGTTCCTGAGTCAGGATACATCGGTTTGAGTTCGGAAAAACTGGTAGAAGGATTGAAGAAAATTGGTGCGGAGTAATCCAGGAGGGTGGCCCCAAGAAGCAAGAAACATCATCTCTCGCTAAAGGCAAAGGACAGCAGGTGAAGAAGAGAAGCGACCTGAGATTAATCAAAGATTTTGTCGCGCGCAGAATCATGTTCATTTTAACGGTTATCCCAGGTCTTATCGTTTTTCTCATGCTCTTTGGGCTCTTTCAGAAATCAAGGCCGATACTGGCTGTCAAATCGATCCCGGAGCTCCTCTTTTCCTCCTCCTGGCACCCCTTGAGAGGCGAATTTGGGTTTTTCCCGTTCATCATGGGCACCTTATGGGTGACCTTTGTCGCTTTAATCCTGGCCGTGCCGATTTCGCTCTTAACCGCCATCTATCTTTCTGAATATTCTCCGAAATTTTTCCGCGAATTCACCAAGCCGGTCGTGGATTTGCTCGCCGGCATCCCCTCCGTGGTTTATGGAGTCTGGGGAGTTTTGTTGATCGTTCCTCTTGTGAGCTCTCACCTTGCCCCTCTTTTCAAAACTTATTCCAGCGGCTATTGCGTCCTTTCAGGCGGCATCGTCTTGGCCATCATGGTCCTGCCCACGATCATCCATGTTTCCCTGGAGGTATTTTCTTCTATCCCTTATGAGATCAGGGAAACCTCTCTTTCTTTGGGAGCGACCAAATGGGAAACCGTGAGGCATGTCGTCCTGAGAAAAGGAATGCCGGGAATCGTGGCCGCCATTGTCCTGGGCCTGTCAAGAGCCTTTGGGGAAACCATGGCCGTGCTCATGGTGGTAGGGAATATCCCTAAGGTGCCGAAATCTGTTTTTGACGGCGGATATCCTCTCCCCGCTTTAATTGCCAACAATTACGGGGAGATGCTTTCTGTCCCGCTTTATGACTCCGCTCTTCTGCTGGCCGCGTTGATTTTGCTGTTTGTGGTCTTGTCTTTTAACATCCTGGCCAGGGTTATTCTGATCAGGGTGGAAAAAAGGGCTGAATGATGTTTTTCTTTCTGCGCTCGAACCTGAAGAAAAGAAAAATCACAGAAGGATTTTTCAAACTGCTGATGGTGGGGTCCACAGCCCTGGTCATCGGGAGTCTTCTGCTGATTGTGGGTACAGTCGTCTGGAAAAGTCTTCCTGTGCTCAAGCTGTCGATGATCAGCCAAACACCGAAGGGCGGGTATTATCTGGGGAAAGAAGGCGGAATCCTCAACGCCATCATCGGCTCTTTTTACCTGGCTGCAGGGGCGACGATTCTGGCCATTTTCCTCAGCCTTCCGGTTGTGCTTTATCTGAACCTGTACGCCAGGAAATCTTCACGGTTAGCCACCTTAACTCGATTTTCTTTCGATGTCCTCTGGGGGATTCCTTCGATTGTCTTCGGGGCTTTTGGCTTCATCATCATGATTTTTATGGGGCTTAGAGCGTCTCTTTTGGCGGGGATTATAACCGTCGCTCTGCTGGAATTGCCGATAATGAGCCGGGCCATGGACGAAGTCATCCGGATGGTGCCGAGGGAACTCCAGGATGCGTCTTATTCATTGGGAGCCACAAAGCTTGAGACCGCCTTGAAAGTCGTGGTCAGGCAAACATTTCCTGGCATTTTAACCGCCATCCTGCTTGCTTTTGGCCGGGGTATCGGAGACGCCGCGTCGGTGATCTTCACGGCTGGATTCAGCGACCGCATTCCCACCTCTCTTTTTCAGCCGGCAGCCACGCTGCCTCTGGCTATTTTCTTTCAGCTGGGAACACCTTTTCCTGAGGTGCAGGAAAGAGCTTATGCCTCGGCTGCTATTTTGACCGGGATTATCCTTTTGATCAGTCTGGTATCAAGGATATTGATCAAAAGATATAAAAAATTCTTGATTAAATAGGGGAAGGCGATGGAATACAAAAGCCATATCAGCATTCAAAATCTCAGCGTATCTTACGACGGCCACCCGGCGCTGAAGGATATTTCCGTTGATATTCCGGATAAAAGAATCACGGTCATCATCGGACCTTCAGGCTGCGGGAAGACGACTCTTTTGAAATCCATGAACAGGCTGCTCACTCCTTTTGATGGAATTAGGGTCAAAGGCAAAATTTTTGTGGATGGGGAAGATATCTTCGACCCAAAGGTGGAGATCACCCATATCCGAAAGAAGATGGGTTTGCTTTCTCAAAAGCCTCAGGCTCTTCCCATGTCCATTTATGACAATGTGGCCTATGGCCCGAGGATTCACGGGACCCGGGATAGGGCGAAGCTCGATAAGATTGTTGAACATTATTTAAAGCTCGCCGGGCTGTGGGATGAGGTCAGAGGCAGGCTTCCCCAGCCGGCATCGAGACTCTCCGTGGGCCAGCAGCAGAGGCTATGCTTGGCGAGAGGCCTGGCCGTCGAGCCGGAGATCATCCTGGGCGATGAGCCCACTTCGGCTCTTGACCCCCAGTCCAGCCAGAATGTCGAGAGAAGGCTTATCGAACTGAAGCCAGAATACACCATCATCGTTGTCACTCATATCCTGCGCCAGGCTAAGAGAATTGCGGATTATATTGTTTTTCTCTACCTGGGAGAGCTCGTCGAGCACGGTCCTGCTCAAGAGATTTTCGAAAACCCCAAAGACCCGAGAACGCGAGCCTACCTGACAGGCGAGATCAGCTGATTTCGATGAAAAAAAAATTTCCTTTTCGGCCGCTCGAGCAGAGAGGGCGTTTCTGTCCTGATTATCCCGTAATCCTGTTGTGAGAAATAGTCAATCATGGCTCGAGGCGATGTCAATGAAGCTGAGGAGACAGATGATACATTCCCGAGTCCGAACTGAGAGCTAAAAGGCCCAGAAGCCACGCAGACTTCTTCTCCGGGAGGAAAAAAAAGTCACGAATAATATTCGGCACTTGCCCCTGCCGTCATCAGAAGTTCCTGATAAGCGATCCGTGGCGAAGGAGGCGCTAAGGCAGAGAAAGCTGTCGGTGAGCAAGAAGAAGCATGCCCTGGACTGGAACTTTATAGGGACAAGCGGCCTCGCAATATCCAGGACACTTCAGGCAGGCTTCTGCTTTGACACCGGGAATCTCCGCGTATAGACTCATAGCCTCTCGTTCGCGTCCTTGGGAGGCAAAATAGTGATGATAGCGCATAATGGTGTTGACCGGAACGTCGTGCGGACACCCGGGCTCGCAAACGCCACAGGCATGGCGGCAGTAAAGCTCGCCGCAGCCTTCCCGGTAGGCAGCCAGCCTGGCCTTGTCCCAATCGCTGAGCCGGCTTCCTGAGAGGCGAATAAAGCTCTCCATCTCATCATAGGTTCTTGGCAAACAGCAGACAGTGTTGACGCTTGGGTTTTCCAGGCAAAACCGTACGGCTGCAGCCTTGATCTCCTCCTGGCTCTGAAGGTTGTACCTCTTGATGAAATCCTGAGCCTTGTCCACTTTATCCTTGTACCGCTTCAACCCCTCAGCGTACAAAGGATGGACTTCCTTTTTTTCCTTCTCCAACTGCTCTATCCGCGATTTCAGGCTGTAGTAGATGGCGACAGGCGTGGTTTTCATCAGAGCAGTGCCAATCTTTTTTTCCTTGCAGGCCTCAAGCACCCTCTCATTCTGGTCCATCTTGAGGAAGTTGTAGGCGAAGAGAAAAACATCGAAGCGTCCGTCCTCGGCCGCAGCCAGAAGGACTTTCTCCATGGTCTCTTCCGGGTCCTTGAACCAGAATGAGCCGTGGTTGGATACACCCACGAACTGGACTCGGCCTTCGGCTTTAAGCTCTTCCATGGCGGCGTGGAAGCCTTCGGTCTTGAGCGTCTCGACTTTTTCCGGCATGTGCATCATCAGGCAGTCGACGTAGTCTGTCTCGAGCTCCTCGAGGCACTTGCGAGCACGACTGAGAAAACCTTCCTTTGACTTGTCGTCCTTGACTTCCAGCTTGGTGGCGATGAAGACCGACTTACGGTCCCTTCCTTTGAGAACCTTGGCTATAAGCCGGTGGTGGCCAGGATACTGCTCGGCGCTATCGATGTAGTTTACCCCCGCGTCAAGAGCGGCACCGAGCACACCTTCGTCCTGGATGGAGCCTGCCCCGATATCCGAGACTTTGAAGCCAGTCCGTCCAAGAACACGGTACTCCTTGATTCTAACGGGTGGCTTGGTTTCCTGCTCTGAGACTCGTCCCCAGCCGATCTTGGCAGTCATGCCAGCGCCGACGATTCCAACTGCGGATTGCTTCAAAAAATGCCTTCGGCCCATTTGAATTTTTCGACTCATCTCTCCTCCCAAAAAAATAAATGTATCTCTTTCAGTCCGAATCGACTCGTTAAAGAATACGAAAATAATCGAATCCGGTTTTTTGATTCATGTGAGATCTATCGCAATTTTTTCTGGTATCCGGCCGATGACATAAGCGGCTAAGATATCACACACGGAGGGATGCGGTCAAAAATTTTGAAATGAAAGGAAATTCCGTCAAATATCCACCGAAAAAATGAGGATCAAAAGAGATTTTCGAAAACCCCAAAGACCCGAGAACGCGAGCCTACCTAACAGGCGAGATAAGCCAACTCCGATTTTCCTGGCTGAATTCACTTCTTACGCCGCTATTTGTATTCTTTGAGGAAATCGTAAAAATCTATCTCGTTGGCATCCAGGCCACATTTGTAGATATAACGGCTGGCAAGGCGGGAAGCGAAGACAGCTCTCAGGTAAGAATCCGGGACTCTCTTGAAGATTTTGTCGAACCCGACCTGTTTGATCAGGATCTGCGGGCAGCAGCATTCGATGACCTTCCGGAAGAGCGGCTGATTGTTGAAGAGGTCCGAGGCGTAGATGGCGTCCTTGATTCTGTTGATTTTTTCGCTGATCAAATCAGAAAGGATGGAGCGCGGAATTTTTTTTCGTTCGTTTTCCTTCCAGATGATTTCAAATTCCAGGCTGGCGTTCTCCCGGATGATCTGGATGATCTCTTGGATATAGGTTTTTCTGAATTCGGGCACCACACCGTCTCTGACGCACATGAGCCTGTCGTATTCGTCATCGGTCAGAGCCAGGCTGGCAAAAACTTCCAGGGAGGAGGAGGTGACACCTCCCTTGTTGGCTGAGGCATCTTTATAAATAATGACACCGTGTTCTTCAAGCCGCAGGCGGGCTTGCTGGGTGATGAAGAGATTCGCGCCTTCGACGATAATTTTGAATCGGGGCTTTCCGTTCTTGTCGATGAGCTTTGTCCAGTTGTTGATGTTGATCGAGGCCGGTCTTCCGCCGCAGGGAACAAAAAGGTCTGACCGGAACTTGGGATGGAGATGGAACGAATTGCGGAATTCAAGACCGCTGGCCACCCTCTCTCCATCCGGCAGGACGAGATCCTGCTCCTTGATGGTGACCAGAAAGCCATCAGGAGAGAGACGATTTTTTGGAAAGTTTTCAACCATTTTTCTTGCCTTGGCCAGTTTCACCAATTCCTCCCGCTGGATTCCTTCCGGGTCGAAGAGAACGCCTGAGCCATCGACAATTGCCAGGATTTTGTCTTTGGAGACGAGGATTTCGTTGCTGCCCAGGTCTCCGTCAGGCCCGCCGGTCATGACTTTCGTGATGTCTTCCTCTCTCTTTCCCAGTTTCTGGAGAATATTGAGAACGTATTGATGGATGGAATTGGTGGTCATGCCGTAGAGGTCATGCGGGATACCGCCCATGGCTGGCGGCTTTCCTGTCGAGAAGGCCTTCCAGTAGGGGTAGTTAAAGACTTTTGCCCTTCGTGACGCCCAATCCATCAGCTCGGCCGTTCCCTCATCCGGGCCTAAAAAAAGAATGGCCTCACGTCCATAATAGTCGACGATGCTTGCGTCGGGCATAAGCAGGTCGAGGAGGCCGTTGACATACTTTTTGAAAGCCACTTCAGGCCTGTCCTGATACCCCCAGCGGAGCAGGATGGCTCCTTTGGATCCTCCCTCAGGAATATCCTTGTTTTTGTGCTGTTGGGTCAAAGCCAGGCCGTAGTTCTCGTCGAAGATAAAATCAGAGTTGAAAAGATAGCTCTGGTAATTGCCGGAGCGGACAATTCTGATTCCCCCTCGGGCGATATCCCTGAATCTGACATGGAAGCCCCGGAGTTCGGTCCCGATAATATGAAAAATTCCAAAAGGAGTAACCGGGTAATCCACCTTGTTGAGGAATTGAGGGGAGTACATGTAGGCCAGAGAGGTTTTCTCTTTTTTGTAGAAATTTGTCCTCTGGATGACATCGATGAAGAGCATGACTGCGTTGAAAATGTTCCTGTCAATTTCGACTTTGATTTTTCGGCCAATTTCTTCTTTAAGCTGGGCCATCTGTTTTTCAATATCATGGTCCTTAAGAAGAGGATTGAACTTTCTGTCGAAGAGCTGAAAGGCCTTTTTGAGGTAATCACGATTTTCCACGAGCGAATGCCAGATTCTCGCCTCCTGGTAAGCGACTTTGGCTAGCCTCGTTTTGAGATTGCGGAGGATTCCGACGAGTTCAGGCGAATCTTTTAGAACCTCGACCAGTTTGAGGTACTCTTCATCGTACTCGGACAAGAATTGATGGCTGAAACTCCAGGCGGATACGCCGAATACGGTTTCCTGAGCGTTGAGCTTTCCTTCCCTGAACAGGGCAGAAAGGGGACTTTCGGGAATGACGTAGACGAGGCTGATATCCTCGATGATTTCCTGGATGAGAGTTTCATCCTCAATGTCATCCAGATAAATGGTGTAGGCTGTCTTACCGTTAGCGAACTGTTCGACATACTTTCTGTTGGAAACCAGTTTGTGAGAGTTGATCACATCAGAGACGTTGGAGAAGAAACGAAAGCTCGATTCCCTGTTAGTCAGAATCATGATCCGCAGTTCTTTTGTTTCCTTCTTATGGGAGACTCCGATCAGAGGGGTCTCCCAGCCTTTGGCCTTTTCTATGGCTTCCTGGTATCTGTCGAAAGTTTCTTTGGCCGCTGTTTTTAAGAAAGAATCGCAGGCGATTTTTTTGAGGTCTGTTTCGCCCGGGAGAATTTCATCGAGATTGATTTTTGGCTTATAGACGAAATACATCCGAAGACGCTCCACTCCCAGGGCGGTGCCTGTCGTCCGGTAAGACTGGAGACGGCAGTTTGGGTATTTCTCCTCAATCCGCCTCTCCACCTCCCATGCCCGGTCATGGTAGTCATCGACCAGATAAACCGCCTCATTTTCCAGCTCTGTTCCCAAATCGATTTTTAGAATTTTCTCTTTCTGGATCGTGGCCATGATTTCTGCGGCCTTGATGGCTTCGATATGATTGGCAATTGTTTCCAGGGGGGTTGTCTTGAAATAGTACTCGTTCATTCCCAATCCCTTGCAGAACCAGTCGATTTCCTCACGGATTGCGGCCTGGGTGTAGTTCCCATGACTGAGTATGGTGTCCTCAACCTTTTGCAGTTCGTTTTCATCGAGGAATGATTTTTCGGCAATTTCTTTTAAGCTTTTCATCTCAAACTTCCATTTCGATTCTTTCAAGAAAAAGTTCAGTGCCCGCCAGAGTTTTCAATTCCCTGGAACCGCAGGTGCTGCAGACGAAAACAAAGTCATCCTTGACCATCTCTGCGCCGCAATGTTGACACTGAATTTTCAGCGGAACTGTCTCTATTTTCAATCTGGCCTCCGAAGCGACGGTTTCTTTTTTGTAGATATCAAAAGCGGTTTCCAGGAATTCAGGAACAACGCCTGAGAGAACACCCACCTTGAGCTGGACGGAGAGGATTTTTTTGGCTTTTTTTTCTCTGGCCTGGTCTTCCAAGATTTCGAAGAGATTGGCTACGATCGAGAGTTCATGCATTCTTATGCCGGAGGTGACTTAGGGCGGAGAGGAAATACTCGGTCAATTCGCCGATCCCTGCACTCTTGAGGGCTGAAGTGACAAAAATTTCGAGCTTGGGATTAACGTCCAGCGCCTCCTTCCGGGCGGTTTCCAGGTTGAAAGGCAGAACGGGAATAAGGTCAGACTTGGTGATGACCAGGCAGTCGGATGTGGTGAAGGCTTTGGGATATTTTTTGGGCTTATCGTCTCCTTCAGGAGTGGAGAGGAGCACGCACCGGATGGTCTCTCCCAGATCATAGCTGGCCGGACAGACGAGGTTGCCGACGTTTTCGATGAAGAGAAAATCTATTCCCGCCGGGATTTCAGAAAAAATCTTGCCCACCATCTTGGCCTCGAGATGGCAGGCTCCTCCGGTGATGATCTGCCAGGCGGGAATGCCTTTGGCCCTTATTCTCTCGGCATCCCTTTCGGTCTCGATATCCCCTTCGATAACGGCCATATTGTAGTGGGGTTTAATGTGCTCGGCAATTTTTTCTAAAAGAGAAGTCTTGCCCGCTCCGGGAGAGCCGAGGATGTTCACGGTTAGGATTCCCTTTTCTTCGAGCTTGTTGCGGATTTGGGCAGCAATTTTTTTATTGGAGCCCAGAAGCTCTTCCAGGACAAGGACTTCTTTTTTTTCCATTTCAGGATTTCGCCTCCCCGGCTATCATTCGTTGCAAAACTTTATTCGCACTCTTGACGATCAGCGGGATGGCCCTGGTCATTTCTTCTGTCAAATTTTCACCGAGATTATACATGTTTTTGGCCTCAACAGCTATGATTTTGATTTTGGATGGAATCCGGAGTCTCAAATTTTTTCCGATTTCCAACGTTTGGGGGATGGAGACGTAATGGGGAGAAGGGCCAGGGATATGTCTCAAGTCCTTCTCTTCCAGGATGTGGACCTGTCCTGTCGCAGGATTGGACTTTTTTATGGTGTCGATGATGATGAGTCTGTCATAGCCGATGATGACGTCGAGCAAGGCAAGTCCCGAAAGAGGGCATTCCTCGAAGTCGATATCTTCGAGCAGTCCTTCCTTTGACTCGAGTTCCTGCTTCAGCCTTCGCACCACGTGGATCCCGACAGCATCGTCGCCGTAGAGCTCGTTTCCCAGGCCTAAGACAAGTGTTTTCATTTTTTTCGCCATATCACCCGGCTCACTTCCATTTTGTATGGCTCGTCTCGGAGCCTCTCAGATATGGCCTCGCTCCGCTTCTGGTTTTCAAAGGCGTTTCCTCCCAATCCTTCTCGGCGGCTGCGCGACGCTCCGGCTAAACGGTTCGAAACCACACGGGCTTTCGACCACCTGGCGAAGGCAGAGTGGTGAGAAGATCGGCTGAAAGGCTGAGCGCATAAAGGGGACAGTCCCCTTTTATTTTGCCTCGGCTTTGGGCAGAAGGACGGTGAAGATGCTTCCCTTGCCCAGCTCGCTCGAGACCTGAATGGAGCCGCCATGAGCCTCAACAATCTTTTTAGCGATGGAAAGCCCCAGGCCCGAGCCTTTTATCTTTCGGTCTTCACTCCGGCTCACCCGGTAAAACTGGTCAAAGAGAAGAGGAAGATGTTCCTTGGCGATGCCGATTCCCGTATCCTGCACTTCGGCAGCTACATAATCTTTGTTTTCTTTGATGGTGACAACGACTTTGCCGTTCGGCTTGTTGTACCTTATCGCATTGGTGATCAGGTTGGAAAAGGCCTGTTCCAGGGTCTCTTTGTCACCCTGAACGAGGTCATCCGGGGCACATGCCCCCATCTCCAGAGATACTTCGAATTTCTGGGCCAAGGGTTGCATATCCTGGACTAGCTTTTCGATAACTGTTTTCAACGGCAAAGGCTTGAGCTTGTCAACAATCTGTCCCTGGTCGATGCGGGCTGCGTCCAGCCAGTCGTTAATCAAGTTCAGGAGCCCTTCTAAACGGTCCCTGGATTTTCTGATCATCCCTTTTTGTTTTTCTGGAACATCGCCCGCCATTCCGGCCAGAATGACCTCAAAGTACTGGATGACAGCCACAATCGGACTTCGAAGCTGATGGGTGACCATGGTGATAAAGTTTTCCTCCATCAGCTTTTTCTCTTTCCGCAGGGATTCGGTTTCGAGGATGAGTTTTCTCCTCTCCAGCCCGCGTCTGATGATCAGGCGCAGTTCTTCTGGAGTGAACGGTTTGGGCAAGAAGTCGTAGGCTCCCCTCTTCATGGCTTCCACGGCTGAATCGACCGTGGCATAGCCTGTGATGACAACAGAAATGATGTTGGGGTCGATTTCCCTTGTTTTTTCCAATACGTCCATGCCGCTGATTCCAGGCATTTTTAAATCGACGAGCACCAAATCAGGCTCGATCTCTTTAATTTTCTCTAAGCCCAGAGAACCATTCTCGGCTGTTTCTGCCTGGAAGCCATCTTTGGTGAGAATCAAGCTGCAGGAGTCTCTCATTGCCTCTTCGTCATCGATAACGAGGATAATGGGTTTTTTTCTTAACATTGGCCTATCCTTCTCTCCATAAGCTTTGTCAAGGGTTTCCTCAGAAGGGCTCCTGCTTTTCAAAGGGCTTTGTGATTTGGCTGATTTATGTCTCTCCCCCTCCAAAGCTCAGAAGATTGCCTCTTGAGCTCTCAGAGGACTCCTTTTAAGATTGTCGGCTTTTTTAGAAGGTATTTTACCTGAAAATTCCTTCGATTTCAGCAAAAATCTGCTTATCGGAGAAATGTCTGGCGACGGAGGCTGAAGAAGGGCAGGCCGCCACACACGTGCCGCAACCTTTGCAGAGAGCTTCGTTCACTCGCGATATGTTTTCCTCGGTGATGAAGGAAATCGCTCCGTAGGGACAGAGATTGTTGCAGAGCCGGCAGCCGGCGCAGAGTTCAGGGTCGATGTAGGCTTGGATGGGTTCTATATCCACTTCGCCTTTGGCGATGTTGGCCAGAATGCGCGCTGCCGCCGAGCTAGCTTGAGCCACGGTGTCCGGAATATCTTTGGGGCCTTGACAGCAGCCGGCGATGTGCACGCCATCGGTGGCGGTTGATGTCGGGTCTAACTTGGGATGCTTCTCCAGGAAAAAACCATCAGGGCTTCGGCTTATGGAAAAGATTCGTCCAATTTCTTCTGCATCGGGCTGGGGTTCAATGGCATTGCAGAGGATGACCATGTCCACCGGAATCTCCCGGTACTTCTTGACCAAGGTATCTTCACAACGGATGAGGAGAGCGCCTTCCTCCTGCTTGGACCAGCTGCTTTTGACCACTTCCGCGACTTTGCCCCGGATGACATTCACGCCTTCGTCCAGGATCCGGGAATAGAATTCTTCGTAGCCTTTTCCGAAGGAGCGCATGTCGATATAGAACTGATAGACTTCCGCATCGGACCTGTCTTTGATGAGGTGAGAAAATTTGAGGGCATACATGCAGCAGACGCGGGAGCAGTAGGGATGAGCGTTGATATCCCGGGAGCCAACGCAGTGAATGATGCCGATCGCCCGAGGCTCTTTTCCGTTTTTCATGACAACTTTTCCCAGCGTGGGGCCGGTTGAGTTGACGATTCTTTCAAATTCGAGGCTGGTGTAAACGTTTTCGAACTCGCCGTAGCCGTAAGGAGTCAAGCTCTCCGAGTTGAGGGTGTTGTATCCTGTGGTCACCAGGATTTGTCCGACGTTGATTTCCTGGATTTCATCTTTCATATCGTGGTTGACGGCCTTGGCTTCGCAGACCCGCTCGCATTCGTGGCATTCGATGCAAATGCCGCAGTTCAGGCAGCGGGAGGCTTCCTTGGTCGCCTCTTCTTCGGTATAGCCCAGCTCAAACTCTTCAAAGTCCTTTCGCCGTGTTTCAGGATCTCTTTCCTTCATCCTGGTGCGCGGCTTTTTGGGCGTATCTTTGAATCGAGGCGCATAGCTGTGAGGACGGCCATTCTCGTCTCTCTTGGAGAGCTTCTTGGCTCTTGGGCTGGTGAAGTTTTCCAGAGGATCGCCGTTCAGGTGCTTATCGATCGCTTCTGCGGCCCGCTTGCCGTCGCTCAGGGCTGCGATGACAGTGGCCGGTCCCAGGACAACGTCTCCCCCGGCGAACACGCCCTTGATGTTGGTTTCCAGAGTCTCCGGGTTCACTTCCAGCGTGCTCCATTTGGTGACGTTGAAGGATTTTTTGCTGCTGATAAAATCGAGCTCTGGGGACTGACTGACAGCGATAATCACCGTCTCAAAGGGCAGGTCATGCTCGCTGCCTTCGATGGGAATCGGGCGGCGGCGTCCGCTGGAATCCGGTTCGCCCAGTTGCATTTTGATGCAGCGCAGCCCTGTGATTTTGCCCTTCTTTCCCAGGACTTCCACAGGAGCGATCAGGTACTGGATTTTTACGCCTTCTTCCTCTGCAGCCTGGATTTCGTATTCTTCGGCTGGCATTTCTTTCCGTGTCCTGCGGTAAAGGATGATGACCTCTTTGGCCCCGCAGCGGAGGGCGGTACGGGCGGCATCGATGGCCGTGTTGCCGCCTCCGATGATCGCTATGCGTTCCCCGACAGGCTGCGGCTTTCCCAGGTTGATGTTGCGCAAGAAGTCAACTCCATGATAGACGCCTTCATAATCCTCTTCTCCGGGGATTTTCATCTTGAGGCTCTTGTGGGCGCCTGTGGCGACGTAGATCGCCTTGTATCCTTTCTTGAACAGGCCGTCTAAGGTTATGTCCTTGCCGAGGGCTGTATCGGTCTTGATGGTTACGCCCATCTTTTTGATGTAGTCGATTTCATTATTGAGGAGATTTTTGGGAAGTCGGTATTCGGGAATTCCCACGGCAAGCATTCCGCCTGCGACAGGAAGTTTCTCGTAGATATCAGGCTGGTATCCTTTTAAAGCAAGGTCATGGGCGCAGGCGAGGCCTGAGGGCCCTGAGCCGATGATGGCAATTTTTTCAGGTCGTCTCTTCTCGATCTTGGGAGGCTTGGGCCCGCCGTTTTTCATCTCCCAATCCGTGACAAAACGCTTCAGGTTCTTGATGGCGATGGCTTCGTCGACAAACTGCCGGTTGCATTCCTTCTCGCAGGGGTGGTAGCAGACCCGGCCGCAGACCACGGGAAGGGGATTTTGCTTGCGGATAAGCCGGGCCGCGTCCTCAAACCTGCCCTGAGCCACAAGAGCGACATAGCCCGCAGCCTCCTGGCCGATAGGGCAGGTCTCCCGGCAGGGAGGGCGGTCTTCTTTTTCGATGATGTAAGTGTTGGGGACGGCCTGGGGAAAAGTTTTGTAGATAACAGACCTGAGCGACTGGTTTTCTTCAAAAGGATTGGGAACTTTGACCGGACAGGCCTTGACACAGTCGCCGCAGGAGGTGCATTTGTCCGTGACGTAACGGGCCTTTTTCCGGACTTTGACCTTGAAGTCTCCTATGGAGCCTTCCACACCCTCGACTTCGCTGAAGCTGAGGAGCTCGACGTTATCATGCTGGGCCACGGAGACCATTTTGGGAGTGAGGATGCAGGCTGCGCAGTCAAGGGTGGGGAAGGTTTTATCGAATTTCGCCATTTTTCCGCCGATGGTCGATTCCCTTTCGACCAGGTAGACTTTATTCCCCGATTCTGCGATTTCCAGCGCAGCCTGGATACCGGCTATTCCTGCCCCGACGATGAGGGTATTGGGGTTGATTTTGACCCGAACCGTCTCCAGGGGCTCCTGGTAGATCACTCGGTTGACAGCAGCCCTGACCAGGTCAGAGGCCTTTTTTGTGGCCGAATCGCGGTCCTTATGAACCCAGGAGCATTGCTCGCGGATGTTGACCATCTGGAAGAGATACCTGTTCACGTTGGCTTTTTCGCAGGCTTTGCGGAACGTAGGCTCGTGCATCAGGGGTGAGCAGGAGGCGACGATGACGCGGTTGAGCCCCAGGTCATTGATGTCTTTGATGATCAGCTCCTGGCCGGGCTCGGAACACATAAACTTGTAATCGCGGGATATGGCAACATGAGGTGCATGGGCGGCAGAGTCCCTGACCTTTTCCACGTCGACAGTGCCCTCGATGTTTGTCCCGCAGTGGCAGACATAAACGCCGATTTTTATATCTTTGTCTTTCATCGTGATATCTCCGCTCTTTTCTCTTTAAGTTCGAAGGGAATGAGGTTCCGGCTGAGCCCCAGTTCCGCGGGGCTTCCTCCTAAAGCCAATCCCAGCGCCTGGGTGAAAAACATAACGGGAATGCGAAAATCTGTTTTAAACTTCTTTTTGATCTTATCCTGGTAAGCCTCAAGGTTAATCTGGCAGAGGGGGCAGGTGGTCACAACGAGGTCGGCTTCGTTCTCATACGCACACTCCAGGATTTCTTTGTTGAGCTCCAGAGCCACGTCAGAGTAGGTGGTCATCAGCATGCCTCCGCAGCAGCGGACTTTCATCGGGAAATAGACATTGTCCGCTCCCAGAGCGGCAAACAGGTTGTCCATCATCTTAGGGCTCTCCTTGTTGTCAAGGCCCCGGTCTGGCCGGACGATCTGACAGCCATAGTAGGGGGCAATCTTCACTCCGTCCAGGCGGTGGCGGGCCTTGGAGGCGATAGTCTCGATCCCGATGTCGTTGACCAGCACTTCCAGAGGATGACGGACTTTCACTGTCAGGTTGTACTTCAGATTTTCTTTCCTTAAGGCCTGATTCACCTTGGCCTTCATGATCGGGTTGTTTTTGAGGATGTGATCCGTTTTGTAGAGAATGGTGTAACAGGAACTGCAGGGAGCGACGAGATCCCGGCCGTATTTTTCGGCCAGAGCCAGGTTTCTGGCTGATATCACCAGCGATATCGTCTCTTTGGTCGACATGTAATAGGTGGCGCCGCAGCAGTTCCAGTCTTCAAGTTCTACAAGCTCATGCCCCAAGGTTTTAAACACAAAACGGACTGATTCGTCATAGTTTTTGGCCGAAGCCTCTAAGCTGCAGCCAGGGTAATATGTGTATTCCATTTTTTCCTCCAGATTTCACGGAGAAGCGAGCGTTTTGGCGTGGGACTCGAAAATCGATCCTTCTCTCAGGCCTCCTTGACAGGAATGACCATTTCCAGGATCTCTGCTTCCTTGAGGATCCTGGAAAAAGTCTTTGTTCCTTTGATTTTCTTGGGGAGAAAACCGATGCGGCCTTTCAAAGATAATTTCAAAAAGAGGGGGATCATTCCCAGCAGTTTGAAGGGATTTGTTTTGAGGGAATAAGCTATGATGAGTCCGGGTTCATAACTCCGGCCGTATCGGTTGGTGAAATTTATGAAAGCATTGGAGAGTGCATAGACGGGAAACCTCTTCGGGAAGATTTTCTGCTCGATGGCCAAGCGCTTCAGGGCGTAGAGAATATCCGTGACTTGAACGCCCTGAGGGCAGCGGATGGTGCAGGCATAGCAGGAAGCGCAGATCCAGATGGTCCGGCTGGAGAGTATGGATTCCATATCTCCGGCGCGGAAGAGAGCGATCACTTCCCGGGGAGTGATATCCATGGTGTAGCTCACAGGGCAGGAGCCGGTGCACGTTCCGCACTGAATGCATTTCTTGATGCTCTCTCCTCCGGGGATGTTGGCGACCTGGAGGAGGAATGCGTCTCTCAGTTCCTTTTCTTTTTTGCCTAAAACTCCAGGAATTTTTAATAGGGTCTTGGCTGTTTTCATTACTTGAGAAGCCTTTCGATTCGAGCAAGGAGGTCATCCGGCTTGACGGGTTTATCGATGTAGTCGTCTGGCCCAACCATTCCTTCTTCTTCGCCTTTGAACTGGAACCTGGAGCCTGTCTTCTCTTTGACGGCAGATACGAAGATAATCGGGATGTCCTTGAAGTCCTTGTACTCTTTTGAGGTCTTGATGGCATGGCAAAGAGAAAAGCCGTCAAAGAGACTGTCCATCATGATGTCGAGGAGAATGAGGTCGGGCTTTTCCGAGAAGATTTTTTTCCTTGCCTCATCGGGACTTGCGGCGCTCGCAACATCGTACAGGGCTGATTCCAGGATAGGAGTCACAGCGTCCCTGAAATCGGGATCATCATCGATGACCAAAATTTTCTTGCGTTTTTCCATTTCTTCCTCCTTTATCTGGCAAAGGCATTACTGATTGCCAATTTGAGTTCTTCTTTGCCGAAAGATTTTATGAAATAAAAAAAGATGTCCTGTTCTCTGACTTTAGCTTCCAAGCTCTTGGTGTTCTTTTTGGTCGTCATGATAATTTTTATTCTCGGGTCAATGCTTTTGATGATCGAGACAGCTTCGTATCCCTTCATCTCCGGCAGGTTGACATCCATCACCAGGCAGTTGAAACAGCCTTCTGAGATTTTCTTAACGGCATCCGGCAAGCCCTTGCCCGTTTCCACATGATAATTTTCTTTCTCCAAAAAAGAGGCCAGCTCTTTTCTTTGTCTGGTATCAGGGTCTATGATAAGGATTCTTCTTTCTATGTCAACCATGGCATCCTGCTCGCGGATAATTTATGCAATTAATGTGCCAACTGTTTCTCCGAAAAGGGCGATGGAAATATTTTATACTTTATTGATAATAAATAATTTATCAGCCAATCGCCGAAATGACCCTTTGCCCTTGAATCATGCCATAGAAGAGGTGGGGAAAAATTCCCCACCTCTGTGACAAAATAGGCTAAAGAGAATCGTCCAGCGGTGAGTTATTGATGCAGGAAGAAATTGGGTTGGTTGAGTGATTAATGATTCCTAACCACTTCGTTCACCAACTGGACGATATGTCAAGATAAAAATTCTATTTTCAGGCGCTCAAGGCCCTTTTCGAGCCGTGGGCTTTTAGCTTATTCATTCATTATCTGTTCAAGCACTTCGTTAATCGCCTCGCGAACAGGGGCAGAAATTTCCTCTCCTTCTTCGACAGATTCAGGTTGTATGCCGAGGAGATAGGAATTTCGGAGCTGCTCATAGTTCATGTCCAGCGAGAAAAGAGGTGTGAGCCTGTGGCTCAGAGTCGAGTTGGAAAGAACAAGGTGAAGCGGAAGGAGAGTGACTTTACCCGGCTTCTCTCTGAAATCCAGAGCATCGAGGAAAATGAGAGGCCGGC
>CAZJYC010000023.1:0-35627 GCA_964550165.1 uncultured Eubacteriales bacterium | reverse complement strand
CTTTTATCTCAAGATAGTCAGCCAGGATTTCAGCTCCGAGTTCATGCTCTTCGCCAGGCACGCTGGAAACGAATGCTTTGTAGGGGACGGGTTTCCCACCAGGACTGACTGACTGCAGCCTTGAAAGGATGTGACGGATAATGGCCGCGGCAGCATGTTCATCAGTGACACTGATTTCATTTTTTTCCCATAACTGCCCAATCCGGTTGAGCACGGGAATCAACACTTCGAAGTAAATATGGTCTACTGAAGACTCTTTTTTATACAACGAATAGACGAGTTCCCAGGCTTCGCTTCGCTTTTTCTGGAGGAGAAGAGAAAGGAGCCCTTCCTGCTCGGAAATGCCGGTTGGAACTCCAGCGGTCGCAGCTTCAAGAAAGATGGGCAGCCTGCGTGCTATCCAGTTGAGGGGAGATGTCAGCTCTCCCGATTCCGGCGGCTTTACGAGGGCGTGAATGGCGAAGATCCATCCTTCAAGCAATTTCACAAAATAATCCTGGCTGAAACCCCGGCTGGCAAAGACCGAGACATACCAGCGGAATTCGTCGACAAGATTTTCAGTCAGGTTGTTCTCATAAATACCAGCCAGGAGATCGGCTAGATGTTCATGGGCATCCTGGATGAAGTCCAAAGCGGGAGTATCCAGGGAGCTTTCTTTATATTGCGATTCGAGCTCGAATTTCTCGTCGACCAGCCTCAGAAGCTCGGGTAAGGCTCTACGAAAGAGATCCTTGGCTTGTGGGGAGATCTCAGGCAAAGTCGTGGCTTCTTCCTTAAGCAGTCCGAGTTTCGAGTCGTTCTCCATGAGTGTTTCCCAGCCTAAAGAATATCTTTATTGATTCGAAGGAATAACTTGTTGGAATAAATTATATAACTTATTTGAAGCTTATTTTCAAGAAATCCAGAGTGTTTTCGGGATTTCTTTGATTTGATTGCAAGTGAACAGAGATGAAGGGATTATCAGCTAATCCTTCGGACTTAAGATTCTTATCTGCCTGACTCAGCTCCAGATTGCTCAGGGGGTAGTTGTATAAGTAAGATTAATCAACTTCAATATATTTGAGACGATTGAGCTGGATGGCGAAGAGGAAGCTGGAATTGAGAATCACCTCAACCGGAATCGTCATTTATGATAGGGAAATATATAGATCATGATGGACGAAAAGGTCTCTTGACATATATATATAGGAGATGATATGGTTAGCAATTTGAAGACAACCGTACAGATATCTGATAGCCTTTTCAAACAAGCGCGCAAAATCGCCCATCAGGAGCGGACAACCCTTAAAGCCCTTGTTGAAGAAGGGCTTCATAAAGTTATTTCCGAGCGGCATCACCGCAAAGGCAAGGATTTTCGGCTTCGCAAAGCCACTTTTAAAGGCAAAGGCTTGCAGCCTCATCTGGCAGGAGCTACCTGGGACCAGATTGTTGATATCAGCTACGAAGGTCGAGGGTATGGATAATCGATAGAGATTTGAGTCGCTTTCCTAAGTTAAAGGTCAGAAATCCCCTCGTTTAATTATCCGTCAAAAGAAAAAGCGTGGGTATGAATACGATTCTATCGATGAGATAGCTTTTGGTGTTACATTTCGACCAGCTCGACCCTGCGGTTCAGAGCGCGGCCTTCTTCTGTCTTGTTCGTGCTGACTGGACTGAGCGGGCCGACGCCTTTCGCCTTAAGACGGCTGGCCGAAATCCCATATTCGTTGACCAGAGCATTGACCACGGCCTCTGCCCGTTTAGCCGAGAGCTGCATGTTGTACTCTAAATCTCCTGTTGCATCCGTGTGGCCAACCACATAAACCTTTAGAGAACTGTTCGCCTTCAGCATCTCCACAATTGCGCTCAGGGTCGGCTCAGACTCGGGTTTAATAGCATAGCTGTCAAGGTCAAAATAAATACCATAAATCGCGACATGTCCTTTCGCTTTAATGTCGCCTGCCAGGGCCGCCGGATCAGCGACAACTTCCTGTCTCATGGCCGTCCTCTCGACGATTGTCAGTCTGTAGTCGCTTCCGTCAGAGCTGACCCAGAGATCGATCCAGGCTTCTTTGCCGTCTTTTTCCACTTTGGCGTAAACGCCGCGGTCGTAAAGAATCGTCCCTCCAATTCTTTTGATGGCGTTGATGTAGTTCTGCCTGACCTTCAACTGGCCAGGAGGCATGAAGCCTTCTCGCAAGGAGTATCCTATCACCCATTTATGGCCTTCGATGACATATTCGTTGTCTTGAGCATCGTAAAATTCGTGCGAATCGTATTCCAGCTCCTCATAGTCCCTGATGTAAAAGTTCTGCATCCTGGAAAGAAGAGGGTGGTCCTTGCTTCCCTCCGCATCTTTTTCCTGGGCCAAGGCGGAAGCCGTTAATAGAAGCGACAAGAAAACTCCCAATAAAGCTTTAGCCCGTATTGTCATGATTGTCCCCTCCAACTTAGTTTATCCCAGGCTCTTTTCGAAACCTGAACGGATTAGAATTCACAGAATTATGGAGCATACATACATGAAAACGGTTTTGCTGTCAATAATCTTTTGGGATCATGTCTTTAATTTTTATTTTTACATATTTCAATTAAGAATGAATTGAGTCAGACGAATTGAAGTTCGAAGACCAGCCTTTTTTATCTTTTGGTCTAATTTTCAGAAGGGCGTTATAACGTCGGTCGCGTGTTGACTCTTTCTGGATTAACTGTTATTCTTTTGCCACCAAAGGCATGAGGAAAAAAGTAACCGTAAAGTGTCCTAAATGCAGCGAGGAAAACCCTCCTGATACACGCTTTTGCGGCAACTGCGCTGCGCCGCTCGGGCCTCAAAAACAAATTCCTGCTGTCCCTACCAAAACGCTCCAGAGTCCCAGAAAGGAATTGACCACAGGCTCCACTTTTGCCGGACGGTACCAGGTCATCGAGGAGCTGGGAAAAGGGGGGATGGGCAGGGTCTATAAGGCCCTTGATAAAGAGATAAACGAGAAGGTGGCCATAAAGCTCTTGAACCCGGAAGTGGGCTCAGACGAGGGAACCATCGAGCGCTTCAAGAACGAGCTGAAACTTGCCCGGAGGATCGGACACAGGAATGTTTGCCGCATGTATGATATCGCCCAGGAAGAAGGCGCCTACTATATCAGCATGGAATACATTTCTGGCGAGGACTTGAAGAGTTTCATCAGCAGGTCAGGCCAGTTGACCGTGGGAAAAGCTGTTTCCATCGCCAAGCAGGTCTGCGAGGGTCTGGCCGAAGCTCACCGCCTGGGAGTCGTTCACCGGGATTTGAAGCCCCAGAATGTCATGATTGACAAAGAGGGGAACGCGCGGATTATGGATTTCGGCATCGCCCGTTCCCTAAAAGCCAAAGGTCTGACAGGAGCCGGGGTGATGATCGGGACACCCGAATACATGTCTCCGGAGCAGGTCGAAGTCAAGGATGTGGACCAGCGCTCGGATATTTATTCCTTAGGAGTCATCCTTTATGAGATGGTCACAGGCCGTGTGCCTTTTGAAGGCGAGACTCCTCTGGCCGTGGCCATGAAGCACAAAACAGAGGTTCCTCGTCAGCCAAAAGAGCTCAATTCCCAGATTCCTGAAGACCTCAATCGTGTGATCCTCAGATGCCTGGAGAAGGATAAGGACAAAAGATACCAGAGCGCTGGAGAGCTACGGTCTGAACTCGATAGGATAGAAGCGGGCATGCCCACCACTGAGAGAATTGTGCCCAAAAGGAGGCCGGGCACATCAAGAGAGATCACGGTCACCTTTAGCCCGAGGAAGGTGCTCATTCCCGCCCTGGCTGTTATCGTTTGTGTGGCTGCTGCGGTGGTCATCTGGCAGCTTCTTCCCCGGAGAGAGGCTGTTCAAATTCCGTCAGGCAAACCGTCGGCTGCCATCATGTATTTCAAGAACAACACCGGAGACCGGAACTTTGACCACTGGCGGAGCGCTCTTTCCGATTTGTTGATCGCTGACCTCGCCCAGTCCAGGTATATCCAGGTTTTGAGCGGGGATAAACTCTACAACATCCTCAGGCAAATGGACCTTTTGGAGGCACGAAGCTACTCCAGAGAAGAACTGGGAAAAGTCGCATCGAGGGCAGGAGTCAATCACATCATCCTGGGGGATTTGACCAAAGCCGGAGATAACTTTCGCATCAATATCGTGCTTCAAAAGGCCGACACAGGAGAGCTTGTGGGTTCGGAGTCTGTGGACGGCAGAGGCGAAGCAAGCATCCTGTCCATGGTGGATGAACTGACAAGGCGGATCAAAGCAAATTTTAAGCTCTCAGCGGAAGAAATTGCCGCAGATATCGACAAAGAAGTGGGAAAAATCACCACCAGCTCGCCTGAAGCATTAAAATATTACAACGAGGGCAGGGAATTCCATCACGAGGCCGAGTATCGGAAGAGTATCCAGATGATGGAGAAAGCGCTGGCCATTGACCCTGAATTTGCCATGGCCTACAGGAGCATGGCCATGGCCTATAACAATCTGTTCATGTTTTCTGAGAAGAAAAAATATCTTCAAAAAGCCTTTGAATTGAAAGAGCGCTTATCCGACAGAGAGCGGTATCTCATCGAGGGAGAATTCTACAGGTATTCTGAGATCACTTACGATAAGGCGGTTGAAGCTTACTCGAAACTTCTTCAGCTTTATCCCGATGATGACATTGCCAACACCAACCTGGGAATTCTGTATACAGCGATGGAACAGTGGGATAAGGCCATAGAAAGTTTTAATGTCAAAATTCAAAGTAGAGATGAGTCTTTTTTTCCCTATGCTAATATATCAGAAGCCTACAGAGCCAAAGGAATGTACGAGACTGCCCGCAAAGTTCTTGAGGATTATATTCAAAATGTCCGCGAGAGCGATGAAATCCGCCGAGGATTGGCTATGAATTATTTCTTCCAGGGAGAATACAATCTCGCCCTCTCTGAAGCGGATAAGGCTTTTTCTCTCAATCCCGACGATATCTTCACTCGACTCATAAAAGGAATCGTCTATCTCTGCGCAGAAGACATTAAAAGAGCAGAGGAAGAAAACCTGAAGGTCCTTGAAACTAAAGAGCTGGGATATCATTTGTACAGCCGGGTGGTTCTGGGCACCTTAAATTTATTGCAAGGAAAGTTTGAGAGCGGCAGACAACACCATAAACAGGGCCTGGTGCTTGCACAAAAGCTCGGTGACAACTGGTGGAGAGCCTGCTTTCATATGATGCTGGCCCATAATTATCTCAAGTCTGGCCGCCCTGAAGATGTTTTGAAAGAGTGTGATCTGGCCCGGAATATCGCTCAAGACTCAGATGATGACCTGAGATGGCAAAGGCGCGCGCTGTATTACCAAGGCCGGGCTTTACTGGCAATGAATTCAGCTGAGGACGCGCAGAAAGCAGCCAACACTATTAAGGAATTGGTGGATAAAGGAGCGAACAAAAAAGAAATAAGACTCTATCACCATCTAATCGGTCTCGTTGAGCTGGAGAAAAAAAATTATCCAAGAGCCATAGAAAGTTTCAACAAGGCTATATCATTGTTGCCTTGCGAGCTCGGGATCGACCCGTTCACAAATGACCAGGCCATCTTTGCCGAGCCTCTAGCTTTGGCTTATTACGAATCTGGGGCTAAAGAGAAGGCTCAGGAAGAATATGAGAAGATATTGTCGATGACCACCGGCAAGCTTTATTGGGGCGATATTTATAGCCGGAGCCTCTACAGGCTGGGGAAGATTTACGGAGAGAAAGGCTGGAAGGGCAGAGCCATCGAGCATTACGAGAGGTTTCTCAAGCTCTGGAAAGACGCTGACCCTGGTTTTCCAGAAGTGGAGGATGCCAGGGGAAGACTCGCCGAGCTAAAAAAGCAATAAAAGAATAAAAAAGGGAAAATGGGATGAAAAAATTATTTTGCTGTGTCGTTGTCTTTTCTTTTGTCTTTCTTTTTTTAAGCCAGCTCCCCGCCGAAGAAGTAAAAATAAAAATCGTCGACGGGATTCGGGTTGTCTATAACCCGAAAAACCCTGCTCCTCCAAAAGGCGTTCCGGCCAAACTCGTTCTCAAGGAGGATTTTTCATTAGGAGAGAGCGGACAGGAAGAAGAAATGTTTTCCCAGATAACTGCTGCTGTCTTGGATGATGAAGGAAATATCTACATTCTTGACAGAGAGGAAAACAAGGTTGTAGCTTTTGACAAAGGGGGAAAGCATTTGAGGACTTTTGGCAAGAAAGGTCAGGGACCGGGAGAAATGAATGGGCCTGTGGGAATCCATATAACTCCGGATAAAGAACTGCTTATCGAGGATGGCTTGAATCAAAGGCTTGGGTTTTTTTCTCTTGACGGCAAGTTCTTGAGGAATATCTCAACAGCCAAGGCGCTCGGCTTGGCCGGAATCGTGATTGATTCACAGGGGAATATGATTGCCCAGCATGTTGTTTTAGACAATAACAAGCTCACACGAGTGCTAAAAAAATTTGACAAGGAATTAAATGCGCTCTTCACCATCGCCAGTTTTGATTTTCCGAATATCATGGCTGGGAAGATCGATCCTTTTAGCTTTTTAACTTTTTATGAGATGGGAAAGGATGATTCCATTCTTCTCAGCAATCCTGAGGAATATGAGATCAAGGTCTTAAACTTTGATGGAGAGGTCATAAAAAGAATCTTGAAAGAACATGAGCCGGTGAAAATAACCGAAGAAGACAAGCAGGAAATTCTGGCGAGACTGCCGGCTGAATCTGCGGCGATCAAAGACAGGATTGAGTTCCAGAAAAATTTTCCCCCCTACAGAGGTTTTTCTCTGGACGATGAGGGAAGGCTGTTTGTCAGAACCTTCGCCAAAGGGAAAACGAAGGATGAATTTCTCTGGGATGTATTCGATGCGGAAGGGAAGTACATCGCCAGAATTCCTCTCAAGGGAGAGATCCAGGCCTGGAAAGGAAATAAGCTCTTCACCGTTGAGGAGACAGAGGATGGGTTTCATATCCTCCGGTGTTTTTCTGCGAGCTGGGAAAAATAGAAAGCAAAATTAAATGGCTCTCTTCCGTTTTGTGTGGATTATATAAGAACCTCTCAGAGATGGCCTAGCTCCCCTTCAGGTTTTTAACGCCGTTCCCTCGCAGCCCTTCTCGGCAGCTGCGGACCGCTCCGGCAAAGCGGTTCGAAAACACGCGGGCTTTGCCCGAGCCGTGCAAATCCCGCTCGGTTTCAGGCTTCGCTCTCCTCTCCCTTCGGTCGAGGAACCACGCCCGCTCAGCCTTCAAACGGTTTTCTCGCCGCTTAGCCTCCGCGAGGAATCTCCTCAAGGGCAGCTCGGGAAGGCTAAACCTTCAATGGTCGCTTCGACCATCTCTGAGAGGATTTCTTGCTGCCCACATCTTCTTCACCCACACAAAATGAAAGAGAATCAATTAATATTATTGGAACACGTTCTTTATGATATCGACAACATCAAGTGCATAGTTAACCTGAGTCAAGGGGATTTTATTTTTTTCGGCGATTTTGGTGAACCGGCCGTCCTTGTTGCTTTCTGCGGTGATAATCAAGTAGTCAGCAAACGGAGCGACAGCATCGATCATCCTTTCGTTGTCAGAGCCGGGAGCGCCTCTTGTTGATTCTCCGCCGACATGAAGAGCGATAATAAAAATTCTATTATCCTTGCAATACTTGACGATATTCTTCAACCGGCTTTCTTCGCTGTCGACGGTGAGGCCGGATGCTCCCATGCCCTTGAGGCTGGCGCCGATGGCGAAGATGATTGTCTTGTAAGATGTTCCTGTTGGGAACTTTTTCAAGTCGGTATAGACTTCAACATGGAAGCCTTCGCTGGATTCCTTACCTGCCAGGCCGACTCCGGCCGCGATGAGATCAACGGTGGGCACATCGCAGTAATCGTAAAGGATTCCTGCCTCTTCCATGATGGTGTTCAGCGTGTAGGCATCGGCACTTTGACCGGCTGAGGTTGTCAGCACTGGAAGCTTTGCCTTGGGCACTTCCTCGCCGAACCCAGATGCCGTGAACAAGAAGTAAATTCCAAACAATAAAACCAGCAAAATGCCAAAATTTTTTAAATTTTTCATTTAAAGACAATCTCCTTTTAATAGAATCATTAGCCCTCTTTCTATTTTCTCGAACTCAGGCTGATTATCTCCCTTTCTTGAACATAAAACAACCAAAAAATCATTCGCCCTATTATTAAGGCGAAGGCAGATTGGTAAGAAGGCCATGCGAAAGGCTGAGCGGGCATGGTTTCTCGACCGAAGGGAGAGGAGAGCGAAGCCTTGAACCGAGCCGCTTTTGGCTCGCTGGGTCAAAAGCGGCGTGCCTTCGAGCCAATCTGCCTGAGCCTTCTATTTTTGAGCTGGCTCCATCAAGATGTCATAAGCTTTAACCGCATTTGTCCACCAATCAGGGAGAGCTGGCCGGGATCGGTCCACCGATCTTTTCTTGACATCATAAAGGCGAAAATGATTGTATTTGACCAGCAATTGGTCTCCTAAATTCCACCAGGCTCTGATCACCTTATCGGAATTGTCGAGGCAGTAGTCGGTTAGAAATTTTGCCGCTCTGGCCGGGCTTTTTGCATAAAGCTCTTGAGCCTGTTTGTCGATATCCGGCGTCCTGGCCGCCGCGTTTCCCTCCCATTCTTCCTGGGCTTTTTTGACATCTTCAATGCAGTAAGAATAGGCCACCTGTGCATGGAAATCGACATAGTCAAAGGCCCAGCGGGCAGACTTTCTGTCAAGGATCCAGTGGTCGCCGATGCTGAAAGACTCAGGAAGCTTCGAGATCCCGGCATAAAGGGGAATATAGCAGGATGTATCCTGAAGGCCAAAAGCGACCCAGACGATCCCTCCGACCGGATTCGGCAGCCAGCCCCTGCACTGGACAAGGCTTGTGTATTCCACGCTTCCTGTGCTGATGAGACGAGTCTCCCTATAGTAATTCGGGTTGCGGAACGGGCCGCCCCGGATTCCTTTGACCGGGTCGAGATGGGTTCCCTGGCATTTGTCCCTTGTGAAGTTCATCACGTCCTGCAAAGATATCTTTTCATCTGGCTTGACCGAGAAAGGATAATCCATGTTGGGTGTGTTAGGGCTGAATTTCTGCGAAGGGGCAACCAGGTCATAGAAGCGCCACAGCCTGGCCCTTCTTGGGTTGCTGTTGGCGCTTCCTTCGCTTGGGTTGTAGGCTTTTTTCCAGTCAAAAGGCTTGCCGCTTTCCGGATCGTAATAGCCATTCTCGGTAGCATAGGATATGACATTCGAGGAAGCCATGAAATAGTCGGGATTGTTGAGGTCAATCTCTCCGATTCTGGACTCATTGGGGCAGAGGCTGACATGGTCATCAGGCACTCTCTGGGCACACCAGACAGCTCCTGCCTTTCCGCTCCCAGGCTTCCAGAGCGGTCCGACAGGCATGATCTCAAAAATCCAGACTTCGTTCGGGTCGGAGACGGCGAGCATCTCTCCGCTGTCGTTGAATCCGTATCCATATTCTTCGGCCAACGAACCCATGATCTTGATCGCCTCTCTGGCCGTCCTCGACCTTTCCATGGCCATCAAGGTCAGCATGGTGATGTCAAAAGCAGGGGTAGGTGTCGGATTTCTCATCTTGCGCTGGCAGCCGATCGTGGATTCGCTGATAGCCACCTGATTTTCGTTCATGTACCCGAACATCCCGTGATGAAAGGCATAGGTATGAGGAACCTGAGGGATGTCGACCTTGGTGTAATCTCTTTTGTAAAGGTCCCATTTCAGGCCTTCCTCCAGCGGCCAGGTCTTGTACTGGTTGATATGGTATATTTTTCGCAACGCTCCTGGCTTGTGGTCGGCTGCAGGCACGTGCCGCCATGTCCAGTCACAGGCCCCGCAATCGCAGGTGTGCGTGGTCATGGTCGATCCGTCTGCTGAGGCGCCTTTGGCCACCATGATCACCGTACAGTTGCCTTCATCCCCTTCAGGAGCGAAGGACTCATTCTGCTTCTCTTGAGGCACAAAAACGATGACAGAGCCAAGAAGCATCAGCATCACAAGCAGTAGGCCTAAGAATAAAATTAGCTTCCTTATGCTCACCCTTTACCTCCTTTTTTTATGGAAAAATTAGTCTGGCCAAAATTAGTCTGGCCGCTTTTCTTTTGACTCGAGCGGCTCCAGCTTATCATGACCGACGATCAGCCTCAACCACCATTCCGGAAATATCAGCCGGCCAACTCTTCTTTTTTCTGAATCGTAGATGCGCAGATGGTTGTATTTGACGAGCAGCCGGTCGCCCAGCTCCCACCAGGCGTCAATGACCTTATTGGCGTTATTGAGACAATAATCTGTGATAAACTCCACGGCCAGGGATGGATCTTGACGGTAGAGCTCGAGGGCTGTTTGGTCGATGGCTGGAGCTCTGGATAGGGCTGTTTCTTCCCGTTCGGCCCTGGCCTTTTTGACGTCCTCGATGGCATAGGAATAGGCCACTTGAGTGTGAAAATCGACGTAATCAAAGGCCCATCTGGCGGATTGTCTGTTGAAGACCCAGTGGTCTCCGACGCTGAAGGATGGCGGAATCTCGGTTATTCCGGCGTAAAGAGGCATGTAACAGGAAGTATCCTGCGCGCCGAAAGCGAGCCAGACGATCCCTCCGACAGGGCCGGGCAGCTTTTTCCGGCACTGGGTGATGGTTGTGTATTCTACGTTATTAACGCTGATGCATCTGGGATTATTGTATCTTTTATCATCCAGCTCAAAGCCCTGGAAGTAGTTCGGGTTGGCAAAGGGCCCGGCTTTAAGGCCCATTGCCGGGTCGAATGAGCTTCCCAGGTACTTGTCCCTGGTGAAGTTTATCACATCTTGAAGAGATATTTTCCGGTCAGGCTTGACCGAAAAGGGAAAGTCCATGTTCTCTGTTTCCGGGCTGAAGTTCTGGGAAGGCGCGACAAGGCTCAGGAAACGCCAGAGCCGTCCTCTTCTTCCCCGGCTGCTGGCTGCACTTCCTTCGCTGGGGGAGTAGGCTTTCTTCCAGCTGAAGGGCTGTGCGCTTCCCGGGTCATAGAAACCGTTCTCGATGGCATAAGAGATGACATTCGGGGAAGTCATAAAATAATCCGAATTTTTAAGGTCGATCCCGCCGATTCTGGATTCATTCGGGCAGACGCTGACATGGTTGTCAGGGACTCTCTGAGCACACCAGACAGCGCCAGGTTTGCCGCTGGCTGGAGTCCATAAAGGCCCGACGGGCATAATTTCGAAAACCCAGACCTCATTTGGGTCGGCCACGGCCAGCATCTCGCCGCCATCATGATATCCATAGCCGTATTTCTCGGCCATCGAACCCATGAGCTTGATGGCTTCTCTCGCTGTCCTGCATCTCTCCATGGCGATCATGGTCAGGGTGGTGATGTCAAACGTGGCAGACGGAGTCGGATTTCTCATCTTGCGCTGGCAGCCGATGGTCGATTCGCCCATAGCCAGCTGATGCTCGTTCATGTAGCCGAAAACACCATGATGATAGGCATAAGTGTGGGATACCTCAGGAATCTCAACACCCGAGAAGTCGTTTTTGATCAAATCCCATTTCAAACCCTGCTCAGGCGGCCAGGTTCTGATCTGTGAGATGCGGTAGATTTTGCGCATCGCACCCGGCGCATGGTCTGCGCTGGGCACGTGCCGCCAGGTCCAGTCGCAGACGCCGCAGTCGGCCGCGTGGGTGGTCATGATCGATCCGTCGACTGAGGCGTCCTTGCCAACCATGATCACCGTGCAACCTTCATTCCAGATTTCTGAACGATCTGGAACGGCCTTTTGTTTCTGTGGTGAAAAAAAGATAAAGCCGCTCAGAAGCGCCAGCACAGCCAGCAAGGCAAAAGCCAATAAAAATATTTTTTTTGTATTCAACTCATTCTCCTTTTTCATTCACACACAAGAAGTTAATAGAAAGATTTATTGACAGCCGTCGGATCGCCACGGTTCCTTCTGGAAGTTGCGATGATACATTTATTATTGCGTTTGTATTTACACGCCAAGCGTATAAAAGGCTCCTGGAAAGTCCAGTTAGTTGAAGTAGACGCGCGATTTGGCTGCTTTTGTGGGATCATGATAATAATGTCCGGCGCTGTTTTTCACAACCTCAGCGTAGCGCGGCACATTCCGGACTTCAATGCCCCTTTCAGGAAACTTTTTTGAGTACTGGCGCATAAGCTCCAGAATGACCGAGCAATGCTGGCCAACGCGTTTATCCATCGGCCAGCCGTTCTCATCGTAAGGCACAAAAAGCTTGCCTTTTTTGGAGAGGCTGAGCAGGAACGGGTCTTTTCCGTCGAGAAGTAGCTTCATGGTCTTAGGTCCGGTCGGCTGGTCGAGAAAGGGGATCGGAGCTTCGAGCAGAAAAGGAAGACTGTCGGAATAATCTCCAATCTCCCGGTGGGAAAGCCCCCGAAATCCAGACGGCGAAGGTTCGACATGGTTGTCAAATCCTTCCCTGGACTTCACGGTCAGCGAGGTTATAATCGCGATTTTCATCGATTTTTCAGGAGCGACAATGCAGTTTGTGACAGGGAACATTGTTTCTGCTCCATGAAGGTCGACAGCGATATCCACTTTTTCCTTTCTCATGATCTCCATGGCAGCGTAGCAGACCCTCTCCATTAAAGGCCCATGAGGCCTCCCGGGCCAGGTTCTGTTGGTGTTCCTGACATCGAGGAAGGAGAGAAGCTGTCTCTCGGGATAATGAACATAGACGTCAGGGTCTGGCCACTGGTCAAGAGGTGAGGCTTCCCGGTTTCCCATCCTGAATTTTTTGTGCCCCCACTCGGTGGGAATATCAAAATAGAGAGGATAGCCGTCACCGGGCCTGGTGTTTCGGCTTGCGCTGTGGTTGAATTGAGGAATGATGATCAGCGTTCCTTTTTCGGCCACAGCATTTTCGATGAAGATGAGTGAGGCAAGCAGAGCTGCTGGCTCGTTGGAATGAGTGTTGGCTATGATCAAAAGCTTTCCGCCTTTTTCTTTTCCTTCTAAATAAAAAACATTCGTCTCCGCCATGGTGTGCTTCAATTCCTTGCAGAAATCACTCAGTTTCCCGACATGTGTCACACCAGGGCCAGCCACGATGGGCAGTTGGTAACTCCGATGGCGGTAAAGCTGAACGCCAGCAATGACGCAAACGGCCAGAATGATAAGGATAAGCACCGTCTTTGTTTTCCATTCACGCCACATTTTATCCCTCTCTTTTTTCTAAAAGGGGACAGGCCCCTTTTTTATTTACTTTTTTATTTATGGTTAGTGCCCATATTACTTAATGCGAAAAAGCCTCAGGACAAGAGGAATCATGACCAGCAGATAGAGAAGCATATCATCCGCGTTCTTTTTTTCACGGATGAAATTCCAGATGAGCATGGCCAGAATAAAAGCACTGATCACATAGTAGAGGATCATGATTAAAGGCATTTTTTACCTCCTCTTGCATTCCTCATATCATTTTTTTGCCACTGTAAGAAGAAAGATAACATGAACTTATGTTTTTCAGAAAATCTTTAGAATGTCTATCAACATTTTTAATAAGCTCTAAGAGAAAGTTAAGAAAATCGTGACAATTTTTAACATGACAATGAACGTCCTTGCCAGGATGCTGATTAGGATGGTCATAAGGATTATGCGCCAAGCTAAGTGAATGCGAGCCCTGAGAACAATTTTTAGAATTTTGACGATTAAAATGATGGCTATCATATGCCCGATGTAGGCCCCAATCAAAAGACCGAGTGTATCCAGGTGTTTATAAAGTGTCTGCCATCTCACCAGAAATTCAAGACGGGCGCTGAAGATGACCCAGTGCATTCCCATTTCGGTGATGACTATCCAGGGAATCCAGGTGTTTTTCAGGAAGGACCAGTAAGACTCCTTGTATTCTGAGACCATAACGCTCAGCCTGCCGATCAGGGCAGTTGGCGGCAGGCCGTCTCCCAAGGGCCAGAACAGAGTCAAGCCGGCTATGGCTATGGTCGCATGGTAGCCGATAGAATCCAGGAACCAGATAAGGGGAATGCCGATGATGGCTGCGGCGCCGTAGGTCAGAACTCCTTCTGAAACAGGGACGATGACAATCAGGAGAATGAAAAGCAGGACAAGGGGCGTGCTGATGACAGCAAAGGAGAGAAGGCCACGGACTCCGGTTGCAGTCATGATTTGTTGAAGCATGCCGACTACGACAACGGTCGCCAAAAGCGGAAGCAGCCTTTTGACCGTATCTCTGGATAAAACAAGGACTTTGATTTTCTTGGGGCTGACAAGCCAGGCCACAAGGGCAGCGATGACAAATTCCAGAGGCAATCCTAAAATTGGCAAGGTGAATGGCAGCAGCCTTGAAATCACAATTAAGCCAAAAAAGACGAGAAAAGGCAGAAGCACCCTCCACCAGCTCGTCCCTTTCGGCACCTCGGGCATTTCCTTGAGAGAAGCCACCAAACTCACGTCCTCCTCTTTCCTTAATCCCAGAACGAGGACAGTAAATGTGCCCAGAATAAGAACGGGTATGCCGAGAGGCAGCTCAAAGCCAACATAAGGGATGGCTGTGCCAGCGCACAGAATCATAGCCCAGATGTTAACGGGGGGTGCGGCAGCGCTCAAACCAGCGACGATGAAAAGAATGGCAGCAGTTCTTTTCTTAGATATTCCCAGATAACTGAGGGCCAGGGCCACCGGTGCTCCGACAACAAGCAGGGACACGCTGCCCGCGCCTGTGAGTGCGCCCGGAATGAGAATGATGATCATCAAAAGGAGGAGTGCAATGACCCGTATGTTCGAGAAATATTTAATGATGCCCCTGACAACATAATTCACACCGCCGGATTCATTGATTATGGCCATGAATATGGTTGCGGTCGTAAAGACGAGGATGATATCAAGATAGGTGAATGCGCCTTCCACCAGATGGCGGGCAAGCTGTGTTATCGGAGGAGTGGCGGTAAAGGCGCCGGCTAAGCCGCCTGCCACAGTGGCGGCCAGCATGCTCGTTTCAACCGAAAGCTTTCGCCATTTGGCCAGGGCATAGGCGATGACCATGATAGCCAGAATGATTCCAATCCGAAGCTCCATCGGGCTAGGCCTCCTGCGATTTTAATATAAATGGAGTCAGGTCTTCAAACTTCATTTTTCGGTTTTAAAGATTTTCTTTTTTCTGCTAAGATAGGCTGTCAGAAATTGAAGGAGAATCACTCCTGGATGAAGTTGAACTGGCTTTCGGTTCACTCGTTTCTCTGTATCAAAAATTTTTCGTTCTTGCAAGGACTTAATTAAAAGTGTATGCATCTTTTTTTCCGTGATGGAGAACAACGTTATGGATCAGGCTGGGTGTTTCGGTTTTCTCAACATCCCAGCCTGACCCTGCAAGTATCACGGAATTGGAGAAATTATCAGTCATGCCGAAATCCATGACCATCACGATTAAGGGCCTTGGGCCTGTTCTTTTTGAGCGCAGCCAGCGGGCCAAACACCTCAACATCTCGGTCATGCCCTTTACAGGTGTGCGGATTGCTGTCCCTTCCAGGATGTCATTCCAGCAGGCGGAAGACCTTGCTTACACAAAAATCTATTGGATGAAGAAGCATTTGCAAAGGATGAAGCTGGCAGAAGAAGAGCAGAAAGCTATCTTGAAAAAACGAGCTGGTATGGACAGGGTAACTGCAAAAAAGAAACTTGTGGAAAGGCTTAACGCATTGACTGATAAACATGGACTTTCCTACAACAAGGTCTTCGTCAAAAATCAAAAGACCATCTGGGGGAGCTGTTCCACGAAAAATAACATCAACCTGAATAGGAAACTCTTGATGCTTCCCGATGAGCTTGTGGATTATGTGATTCTTCACGAGCTTGTTCATACCCGCATAAAGAATCACAGCAAAAGATTTTGGACAGCTTTAGATAAACTTGTCAGCGATGCGAAAAAAGTTGACCAGAGATTGAAGGGCTATGGGCTCGGCTTGTAATTCATGGACAGGCTAGCACTTTCCTGGCACAATTTCTGTCATTTGAGGCTCGTTCTTTGCCAGCGAAAGAGCTTTTCTTATCACTTGAGCGCTTATAGAGACGCGGCCGGCCTGCTCAAAAAACCAAAATTCAAAAAATTCGTAATTACCTAATAAAACAGAGATCGGATTATGGTATTTATGGAAACTGCTTGAATAACACATAGCGAGGAAGCGTATTGATAGGCAAAAAGGGAACATGACTCAGTATTTAATGTATAAATTACAAAGAAAATAAAGTATAATGCCCGGTAAACTAAAAAGGAGATAACAATGTTACGGGACATCATAACCAAAGAGATTCAAGACACAATCATGAGCCCGAGGTTTGTCTTTACTTTTCTGCTCTGCACCATCCTGATTCTGTTGTCCGTCTATACGGGCATAAACAGCTATCTGGCGGAGCAGAAAGAGTACAGCGCCGCCGTCGCTTTGAACAAGAAAAATCTAGAAAGCCAACCCAATTACTTTACTCTTTCTGGAACTGGAACCAAAATTAACAAAAATCCTCAGGTTTTAAGCACAGTTGTCAGCGGCGTCCAGGAAGCTGTTGGCCGTACGGCAACGGTCAACATCGCTTATGACCCGAGTCTGGTCGAATCCAAATACAGCAGCAATCCCATTTTCGCCGTCTTCGGCGCCCTGGACCTGAGCTTCATCGTCAAGATCGTCTTGAGCCTGTTTGCCATTCTTTTTACTTTCGATGCCATTGTCGGCGAAAAGGAGAGGGGGACGTTAAAGCTCACGCTTTCCAACAGGGTGCCGAGGGACAGGCTCATCCTGGGAAAGGCCATCGGCGGTTTTATCAGCCTTCTGATCCCCTTGATCATTCCTTTATTGCTTGGACTCTTGATTCTGCTCATCTACCCGAACGTTCATCTTGCCGGCGACGACTGGGGAAGGATTGGACTCACCTGTCTCATGTTTCTTTTATATCTTTCTGTGTTCTTCACGCTCGGGCTTTTCGTTTCAGCCAGGACAAGCAGGTCTTCAACGAGTTTCTTACTCTTGCTTTTTATCTGGGTCACTTTTGTCACCGTCATTCCCAAGGCCGCAATCATCACCGCCGCCAGAATCAATCCCATTCCCTCTGTCCACGAAATAACGGCCCAGAAGGATGCTTACCTCCAGGAAATTCAGAAGGAATCCCTGGAAGAGCAAACCAAATACTTCAGGGAACACCCCCGTCCGGAAAAACCCGAGGAAATCGCCAAATGGAACGAAGACGTAAAGAAATGGCTGGAAGACATCCAGCAAAGACTAACCGCAAAAATCGATGAAAAGAACGCCGCCATCGAACGGGATTACCAGGTCAAAATGAGGGAACAGCAGAGGCTTGCCGTCAATCTATCGCGAATTTCCCCTGCCTCAGCCCTGATGTTCAGCTGCATGAGCCTGGCGCGGACCGGTATCAGCGAGCACGAACGGTTCCTCAATGCGGCGAAAACCTACAAGCCAATATTCACCAAATGGGTCAATGCCAAGATGATGAGGACCCTCAATCTCGGGGAAGGTCAACAGCCCAAGCCAGACTTGAGCGACATGCCTCAGTTTGAGTTTGTGCCTGAAAGGCTCAGCGAGTCTGTCATGCGCATGATTCCTGACCTTGCGCTGATGGTCTTTTTGATCATTCTGTTTTTTGTAGGGGCATATGTATCCTTCATCAGGTACGATGTCCGCTAAATTTAAAAATGAGAGGAAATCATGTTAGAAACAATAAACTTAACAAAAAGATATGAAGATGAGCTTTTGGCTCTTGACCATCTGAACCTCAAAGTTGAGCCAGGGGAGATATTCTGTCTTTTCGGGGCCAACGGCGCCGGAAAGACCACTGCCATCAATATTTTCATGGGCTTCATTCCACCTACCGAAGGCACGGCGTTAATCGAGGGCGTGGATGTGGTCAAGGAACCTCTGAAATCAAAGGACTATATTTCCTTTGTTTCTGAAAACGTGATGCTCTACGACAATTTTACGGCTTTCCAGAATATCAACTACTTCACCAAACTGGCCGGCAAACGGAATCTCACCAAAAAGGACTATGCCGACGTGCTGAGACGCGTGGGCCTGCAGGAAGAAGCCTTCAACATGCGGACGAAAAAATATTCCAAAGGGATGCGGCAGAAGCTCGGTATTGCCATTGCCATGATCAAAGATGCGCCTAACATCATCCTTGACGAGCCGACCGCAGGGCTTGACCCGAAATCAGGCCAGGAATTCCTGACTCTACTGCTGGAGCTCCGGGATAAGGGAAAATCGATATTCATGTCCAGCCACGACATCTTCCGGGCAAAATTTATTGCCGACAGAGTCGGGTTCATGCTCAAGGGCAGGCTGGTAATGTTGAAAACAAGGAAAGAGCTCGAGGGCGAAGACCTCAATCAACTCTATGTCGAGTACATGGAAGAGCACCCTGAAGCTGCTTAAGAAATATATTTCTAACTCTCAAAAGGTATAGCTAAGCCCAGCCCTGAGGTTGAAATTCAAAGAATTGAGCGAATCCAGCTTGTATCTTTCTCCGCTGACTCTAACACTTCCGAATGTCAGCCAGCTGAAGACAGCGCCGATATTCAGGGAAACAGGCGGAAGCGGGTGGAAGGAAATTCCTCCGCCTGCTCCGAGCGTGAGGCCAAGAAAAGAAGTGTCCTTGAAGACGTAAGGCTCGATTTCGGTGACAGCTCCCTTCTTAACTTTCAAATAGGCAACGGCAAATTCCCCTGAGATATAAGGCTGGATGATTTTGTTCCTGGTCACATAGGCTTTTGCGCCCATCAAAAACAGCGACAGGGTCATCTTGTCTTGATGATCGAGGAATGTGTAGTCATGTGAGGACTGAACATAGCCAAATTCTACGGAAGATTGATCCAATCTCCTGCCCACGACAATTCCGTACCCATAATTGCTTTCCGGATTAGGCACCATGATCAATTCGAACCCTGTATCAAAGTAGTGATCGCCGTCGAAGTCCCCCGCAAACATATTGTAGTAGAAAGGAATTTCGATATAGAGCCCGAGTTTGGGAGATTGCCGTTCCTGAGCTGAAGCAGTCTGAAGACTTGCCAGGGCAAGAAAAACAGTCAAAAAACACAAAATCAAGATCCTGGTCAAGAAGTAAAATTTTTTCATTCGCGTTAGTCTCCTTTCCTATCGATGAGTGCGGATATCTAACACGAATATCAGGCGTTGTCAAATTATGTCCGACTAAGCCCAGATTCCAGACGGAAAGAAAAGGCTCCTCTCATGAGGAGGCTCGTTGACAGCAATATGGCCTCAGTGGAGGAAAGGTTGAACCTTGAGGGGAAAGTTTATGACTTTTTTTTCTCTTGACTTATGGTTGCTTTTATCTGTATTTCCTTGCTGATTTTCACCCCGTTATAGACAAACCAAAATTTGTCAATATCGACAGGGACTGCAAATATTAAGCTGATATCGGCGGCCTTCTTTTTTTCTTCAAGATTCATCTCCCAGTACTTGTTGGACTCTGGCTTATTAAATAACCAAAATCCTCCTTCGTTTTGTCCAGTAGCAAACATGTCAAGGCCTGAGCAAACCGCCTGCTCTTTTTTCCCTTTACTATAGTAGGCGATAATAAAATTTCCAGAATTGACTTTTTTTGTCTTTGGCAATAAATTTAGACGAGCCGACAAAACAACGCCTTTATATTTGGCGGGGTCTTTGACTTCCCACCGGCCATCCACTCCTGACATCTTGTTTTCTATTCGATTGGAAAGAACTTCTATCGAAAATCCATAATAAAGCTCCTGCATCTTACGGTAAGCGTTGTCAATTAAGGAACCATCCGGAAAACGTTGAAGGAAGTCTTCAAATGTTTTGAGCGTGTTTTCTGATTCCGCCTTTTTAAAATATAATACTTCCGTTAAGATGCGAGCTTTTGAGGCATGCTCTCCAGCAGGATATTTTTTTAGAAATGCCTCATAGGCTTCGATCGTATTTTTGGACTCCGCTTCATTAAATTCCAGCTCCTCGATTTTCAGGCGCGCTGTATCAGCAAAAGTGCTTTTGGGATATTTCTCCAAAAAAGTCTCATAAGCCTGGATCGTGTTTTCTGATTCCGCCTTTTCCCAATCTCTTTTTTCAAAAGAACAGGAAGCCAAAGTAACTATGAATGCAACGAGCGCAGCCCATCGGATAATATTTTTGTGGTTGCGAGCTAACATGTCACATGCCTCACAAAATTTCAATTCATTGATTTAATACAAACGCATTAAATATCTTCACATTGTCATTGCGAGCGACCGAAGGGAGCGTGGCAATCTTCCCTTATTAAATGAGATTGCTTCGTCACTGCGTTCCTCGCAATGACATTTTATTTAGTGCGTTTGTATTAGTTTAATCTATCGAATCCAAACCAGTGCCGCTCTGGGGAGGCGGAGGTCCTGCCGGAGCCAAACCGTTGGCGATTGCGAACGAAACAGAAGCGCCTACCGCAGCGCCTACTAAAGCAAATAAGTATGCGGTCAGAGTTTCTCCGACTATGGCCCCACCGATGATGAATCCCAATATTTCCCCTCCAAACCAAAAGGCCACAAGCATGACTTTATAACCTCCGGGCTTTCGGCCTTTTTCTTCCACTTTTTTTCCGATTTTCCGCGTTAAAAAAATGAGAAATAGAATTTCTAGCATGATCACCTCCTTTGCCGGGTATATTACTCAATAATTTTCTTTTTTTCCACCCATTTCTCATTGGATGAACTCGGCCCTATTGCTTTTTTTTCCTGGCGTGGGACGGTTTGTGGATGTAAATCATGTGGCCGGCTTCATAATAGCCCGTTCGGATGCGGCCTTTGATTCGTTGTTCAGGTCCAGACTGTTTAAGGTAAATTCTGTTTTTTTTCATCCTGCTCTCCAAAAATTTCATGGATGTTGTTCTTGCATCTCCTGCTGGATATTTCAACCGAGAATTCCGTATTATCCCCGTTGACTTTCCTTTTTTTCGGTGGTAATAGCAATATATAGCGTTGGCTGAATGAAAATGAACAGCAGCCCTGGAAGGAACGCCTGCCTGTCTCATTCCAGAGAAACAGAATCGTTCCTTATGTGTATCCTAAGATAGGAGGAGAAATGAAAAATTTAGCAATCATCGGATGGCGCCGGCGAATTGCGGTCGGCTTTGCCCTAGTTTTGGCTATTTTTTTTATCGCATCGGGCTGTTCAAAGCCTCAAAGAGCCGTCGAAGCCACAAAACCCCAGGTTGCAGAAAAGATACCCAGGGAGCTGACCATCCACGGCTACACGCGCACCGACAATTATTACTGGCTGAATGAGCGTGATAATCCCAAGGTCATCGACTACTTGAAGGCCGAGAATGAGTACTTGAGCGAAGTCATGAAACATACCGAAAAGTTGCAGGAGAAGCTCTACAACGAAATTGTGGGAAGGATTAAGCAGACCGATATGTCCGTCCCCTACAGGGATCAGGGATACTACTACTACACACGGTATGAGGAAGGGAAGGAATATCCTGTCTACTGCCGCAAAAAAGGGAGCATGGATGCCGGAGAGGAATTGTTGTTGAACGTCAATGAGATGGCCGAAGGACATGCCTATTATCATGTCACAGGCTTATCCGTAAGCTCTGACAATAATCTTCTTGCCTTTGGCGTCGATACGGTCAGCCGGAGGAAATACACCATTCATTTTAAGAACCTCCGGACCGGGGAAATCCTGAAAGACGAAATTCCCAACACAGCCGGCCTGGCAGCCTGGGCAAACGACAACAAAACTGTTTTTTATGCTTTGAAAGATGAGGCGCTTCGGCCTTATAAGGTACTCAGGCACGTGCTCGGAAAAGACGTTTCCGGCGATAAAGAGGTTTTCAACGAGAAAGACGTCGCATTCAACGCTTATGCCTTTAAATCCAAGTCCAAAAAATATATCTTCATCGTCTCTGACAGCACCCTCTCCACTGAATTTCAATACCTTGACGCTGACAAACCTGATGGACGGTTTCAAATCATCCAGCCGAGGGAAAGAGACCTGGAATACTCTGTCGAGCATTACAAGGAGAAATTTTACATCCGCACCAATTACAAGGCCAAGAATTTCAGGCTGATGGAGACCCCGGTCACCAAAACCACCAAAGACAACTGGGTTGAAGTCATTCCGCACCGCGATGATGTTTTGCTGGAGGGGTTTGAAATCTTTAGGGATTACCTCGTCATTGAAGAACGGAAAAACGGGCTGACACAGCTGCGGATCATCCGCGGGGACAACCGTGATGAGCACTATCTCGATTTCGAGGAAGAAACATACGCAGCGTACATCCATCAAAATCCTGAGTTTGACACCGTCTTGCTCCGCTACGGCTATACCTCTCTCACCACCCCGAACTCTGTATTTGATTATGACATGAACACCAAAGAAAAGACGCTCCTCAAACAGGAAGAGGTTATCGGCGATTTCAAGCCCGAGTATTACCATGCCGAAAGGCTCTATGCCACGGCCAGGGACGGAACAAAGGTTCCGATATCCCTGGTTTACAGGAAAGGGCTCAAAAGGGATGGAAACAACCCTCTTCTGCTTTACGGATACGGCTCCTATGGCTCCAGCATGAATCCAGGTTTCAGTTCTGTCCGTTTGAGCCTGTTAGACCGGGGTTTTGTTTTTGCCATGGCTCACATCCGCGGCGGGTCCGAGATGGGACGCTACTGGTACGAGGATGGAAAATTGTTAAAGAAGAAAAACACATTTACTGATTTTATCGACTGCGCCGAATATCTAATCGCCGAGAAATTCACTCGGCCAGAAAATCTTTTTGCGCAGGGAGGAAGCGCCGGCGGCTTGCTGATGGGCGCTGTGGTCAACATGCGGCCAGACCTCTTCAAGGGCATCATCGCTGCGGTTCCCTGGGTCGACGTTGTCACAACCATGCTCGATTCGAGCATCCCTCTGACGACTGCCGAGTACGACGAGTGGGGAAATCCCAACAACAAGGAATACTATGAGTATATGATTTCTTATTCTCCTTATGACAACGTCGAAGCCAAGAATTACCCGGCGATGCTGGTCACCACCGGCTTGCACGATTCCCAGGTCCAGTACTGGGAGCCAGCCAAATGGGTGGCCAAGCTCAGAAGCTTGAAGACGGACAATAACATCCTCCTGCTTCATACCGAGATGGAGGCCGGACACGGCGGTGTATCAGGCCGCTTCAGGAGATATAAAGAAACTGCTTTAGAGTACGCCTTTATGCTTGACCTGCTCGGGATCAAAAAATGAAGATCTTGCTCTGGCTTATTCTGCTGGTTTTGTGCTGGCCTCTGGCACTTCTGGCATTGGTTCTCTATCCCATTATCTGGTTGCTTCTCATCCCGTTTCGTCTTATTGGTATTACCGTGAGCGCAGTCCTGGACTTGTTCAAGGCGATCATCACCCTTCCAGCCAGACTGTTGGGAGGGCCGAAGAAATAAAGAAAAAGGTCTGATCCAAAAAAAAGCGATTGTGATGAAAGTCACTGTCTGTGAATTGAATGATAATCCTAAAGCCTTCGCCAAGGATTGGGAGCAGCTTGTTGCCCATATCAGGGCAGAGAAAAGCGACCTGGTGCTTCTTCCTGAGATGGCTTTTTACCCCTGGTTTGCCTGGCGCCAAGAATTTGATAAGAAAATCTGGGAGGCTGCTGTCAGCGCTCACGACGAGTGGGAAAAACGCCTCCGAGAACTCCAACCGGCTGTTGTTCTCGGCTCACGGCCTGTGAACAGCAAGAATAAGCGATTGAACGAGGGCTTTCTCTGGGATTCTGCTTATGGATACAGCGCTTTCCATACCAAATATTATTTGCCGAACGAGGGAGGGTTCTGGGAAGCATCCTGGTATGATCAAGGAAATGGTGATTTTATCCCCATTCAGAGCGGAGAAGCCCTGGTCGGCTTTGTCATCTGCTCCGATATCTGGTTTTTTGAACACTCCCGAACCTACGGGAGAATGGGCGTTCATCTGATCGCTTGCCCAAGAGCGACCCCGAAATCAACTCTGGAGAAATGGCTTGTGGCAGGCCGGGCTGCGGCCGTTGTCTCCGGAGCCTTCTGCCTTTCCTCCAACCGGGTGAGTCGAGAAGAAAAAGGATCAGACCTTGGCGGACAGGGCTGGATTATTGGCCCGGATGGAGACGTGCTCGGCCTGACTTCGAGCAGGCAGCCTTTCCTGACAATGGAAATCGACCTGAGTCTTGCGGACAAGGCCAAGAGAACTTACCCGCGGTACATTCCTGACGAATTTTGAAAATTTATTCAAAAAAATCATCCTGGGAGGTGTTCCTTGAAGCGCATTTCGAGGCGGGATTTTTTAAGATATTCGTCAGCGGGGGTGATCGCTTCAGCCTTTTCTTTTGAAATTTATTCCTGTGCTCTGAAAAAGAAGAGACCGAATTTTGTTTTCTTTTTGACCGACGATCAGAGATGGGACGGGATGAGTTGCGCTGGCAACACAATCGTTAAAACGCCCAACATGGACAGGATCGCGGAGGCAGGAGCCCGTTTCGAAAATATGTTTGTCACAACCTCGCTCTGCGGCCCGAGCCGGGCGTCGATTCTGACCGGCAAATATGTCCATAATCATGGCGTCCGGCTCAACGGCCAGGCTCTGGCTCCAGAGCAGAAGACATTCCTCGAGTATCTCAAAGAGGCAGGCTATGAGACTGCGTTCATCGGCAAGTGGCACAACACAGACCTTGGAAAGGGGAGGGGTCTGGATTATTATTTTGGCTTTAAAGGACAGGGAAGATACCTCAACCCCATCATCTCCGAAAACTACGGTCCCGATCGGGAATATGAGGGGCATGTGACTGATATCTTGACCGATCATGCCCTGAAGTTTCTGGAGAAAAATCACGAAAAGCCTTATGCACAATTTGATCGATGATCCGGCTCACAAAGGCGTCCTGGAGCAGTTGAAAGCAAGGTTAAACGAGCTTCGCCGCGAGTCGAAGGACCCTGATCTTGATATCTATTAAAATATTAACCAACGACAGAAGTGAAACCTTTCCAGCAGGTGTTCGTATTAAAAGGAGAAATGATCGCTATATTTAGAGTGGGAGTCTGACTATGAAAAAAACATCAATACTGTGTCTCACTTCGCTTTTCCTTTTTCAATTTGCCTTAGCACCAAAGGCAGTCATCGCATCCGGTGAGCCGTCCCAGCTCCTCGTCAATAAGAGTCTCAAAGATGTTATTTCTGATTTGGAAACTGGCATTCCTGACCTGATGCAAAGAGCAAGGATTCCAGGACTGCAGGTCGCTCTGGTCCGTGACGGGAAAGTCGCCTGGCAGAAAGGGTTTGGCGTCAAGAACGCTGTGACCCTTGCACCAGTAACAGATGAAACCATCTTCGAGGCGGCCTCGTTGACTAAGCCCTTCTTTGCTTACGCTGTGATGAAGATGAAGGATGAGGGACTCATTGACCTGGACAAGCCCCTCCATAGCTTCTTCACACGCGAAGAGACCGAGAAGGGATTGGGTCATTCCCTGGATGCGGAAGGATTCAAACGGGACTGGTTCGAAAAGGTCACCAGCCGCCACGTCTTAAGCCACTCGGGAGGCTTTCCCCATGGAGAACGGGGCAAGGTCTTTCCCATCTTCTTCGAGCCTGGCACAAAGTGGAAATATTCCGCAGACGGCTACGAACTATTACAGTATGCGATAGAGAAACTGAAGGGCGAAAAATTGGATTCGATCATGCAAAAATACGTCCTCGATCCCCTGGGCATGGAAAAGAGCTGCATGGTCTGGCGGGAGGCGTATGAAGACACCATGGCCAACGGCCATGATGCCTTCAGCACTCGCCAGGATTATCGAAAGCGAACCGAGGCTCACGCGGCCGCCAGCCTCTACACCACAGCCGGAGAGTACGCCCGCTTCATCTGCGCGGTTCTGAACGGAGAAGGGCTGAAGCAAGAAACATGGAAAGAGATGCTCACTTCCTTCATCGATGTGAATGAGGACAAGAGCCTGGGATGGAGCTTGGGCTTCGGCCTCCAGCACGACTCCAACGGAACCGCCTTCTGGCAGTGGGGCGACTACGGTATATTCCGCGATTACATCATAGCCTACCCCGAGCACAAGATAGCGGTCATCTATCTGACCAACAGCTTCAACGGCCTGAGTATCTGCTCTGATTTGGTAGGCCGGAGCGTGGGCGGTCAGGCATTGGGGAACACCCACCTTAATTACAGGACTTATGATTCACCATTTTACACCCTTCTCTGGGGAGTGAAGGACGGTGGTTCTGAGAAGGCAAGAAGCCTTCTTCCGGAACTGAGGAAGAAACATCCCGGGGAGCTGCCTTGGGAAACTGTTGGCTGGGTGGCCAGCCTTTTCAGGGATGAGAATATGCTTTCTGAGGCCATCGCAATCTACGAGTTCATTTTCGAGGAAAACCCGACATCAAGCCGGGGAGCCTATGAGCTGGCGCGGGCCTACCTGCTGAAGGGCGAGCTCAAAAAAGCCGAAACACACTATCTAAAAGCTAAGGAGGCTGAGAAGGACAAGGTCGAGCTGAAAAACATCGAATGGGATCTGGATTACCTTCAGGTTGCGCGAAAACCGTTCCCCCTTGATAAAGCCTATATGCAAAAATTGGTCGGAGATTACGAGGTCCGCCACATCACAATTAGAGACGGCAGGCTCTACTATTTCCGCGAGGGAGGCACAGCGCCCGAGCCCCGGCCCCTGCTAGCTCTTTCCAAGGACACTTTCTTCATCGAGGGCATAGTTTGGTTTCGCCTTAAAGTGGAATTCGACGACCAGGGCAACCTCGTCAAGCTCATCGGACTCTACGACGACGGAAGACGCGACGAATCGAAACGGACCAAATAGCTGATGGACTTCATTTGTTCCATCGGCCCGAGCAGGAATACGGAAAGAGACTAGCCGGATATAAAATAAAAATTGCCCTCAGACTGCCTGATTTACAGAGCAGAAAGCACTGAACATCAGTCAAATGTCTATGAGTAGAAACAGAACGAGATCTTCATCTCCTTTTAAGCGCCATTAACCAAATAGACAATTTTTAAGCCAATTTGTGGTTGTTTTTTGACATCATATTTTTTCTGTGATATTAGCTATAAAAAGATCTCCTATGTAAGACAAATGATTTATCAATAGTGCCAAGCTCCTAATTTTGCAGAATGAGGAAAATTTCGTTTTTTCCTTTTAAAAACATCCGGTTTAAGACTGCTCTCTTTGTCCTCCTCCTCCTTGTCATAACCACTTTCATTTTTTATGTGGTGACCACAAATATCATGAAACGTCACTTCACTGATGAGATCATTGCCAGAGCCACATCATTAAGCGCAAGCATAGCTTCAACTGCAGGCTACAGCTTCAGTTCCCAAGATTTTCTTGGGCTTGATAATATCGTTTTTAAGATCAAAGAATCTAATCCAGATATTGAGTATATTGCTATTGTGGATACGGAGATGAATGCTGTTGTGCATAGCGACATAAAAAAATCGTTTTTAAAAATTCAGCCATCTGAAGGACAAATATTTAGAAAGAGTCAAGAAGGGTTTGTGATCAAAGAAATTTCTGGAAAACAAGGCAAGATATTTGAGTTAGTCAGGCCCGTTTTCTTTTTGGAAAAAAATCTTGGATCGGTCATCCTGGGAATCAACAAGTCAGTCCTGTTCAATGCCCTGCGCGAGGCTCAAAAGAAAATCGTGTGGGCATTTTTCATCATCCTCTTTTTCGGAATAGTCAGCAGCGTCTTTCTTTCCTCTTTGTTGACTAAACCCATTAAAGAGCTCTCCTTTGGAGTAAAAGAACTCAAGGAAGGGGGGAAAAGGCGACCGCTGAGAATTTATTCCAAAGACGAACTCGGAAGGTTAACAGAGAGTTTTAATGAGATGACGGCCTTGATAACAGCCCAACGCGACAAACTCAATAAGTATTCCAGAGATCTTGAAGAGTCGTATGTCTCCACGGTGAAAGTGCTTGCCGCCGCCATAGATGCCAGGGACCATTATACTCTTGGCCATTCTACAAGGGTTGCTCAATTATCAGTCAAGCTGGGCAAGGAAATCGGTCTTAACAAGAAGGAGATTGAAGAGCTCGAGATTGCCTGCCTCTTTCATGATATCGGCAAGATTAAGATTCCTGACTCCATTCTTCTCAAGAGAAAGAAGCTAAATTCCAGAGAATTAAAAGAGATGAGGCGGCATCCCGAATACGGCGCCGGAATTCTCAGCAAGGCTCCATCACTGCTTAAGTTCATTCCTGGCGTTAAACATCATCATGAATGCTTTGACGGAACCGGGTATCCAAGCCGATTGAAAGGTGATAAAATCCCTCTTATGGCGGCGATCATTTCTCTCGCTGATTTTTATGATGCGGTAACTTCGGATAGGCCTTATAGATATGCCTTTATGAAAGACGAAGCGCTCAAGACGATGAAGAACTTATCTAAGAAACGGTTTGATCCCTATCTTATTGAGGTTTTTTTTGACCTGTTTAAAAAAAAGTAACTTGAACTGGGCCTTTTGCCGATAGAAGTAAAACAATGAAAGACGGAATTATGAAATCTTTCTTCCTGGGATGTGTTCTGCTCAGCCTGCTTCTTATCTCCTGCGCAACCCAGAAAAAAGAAGTCTTCGATCAGGCCGCCCCGCCATCTCATCCGCAAATAGCCGGAGGAAATTACGAGCAGGCCCTGGATTATTATATTGATGCCTTTGAAAAATACCCCGATGATACGGTGCTGTTGGAAAACTATATCATCACTGTAAAAAAGGTCAAACAGGCGGGGGATAAAGCCGCAGAAGCAGAGGATTTTGTGTTAGCCGAAAAAGTTTATTCAGTTCTATTGAAGAAATATTCACATTTCAAAAATATTGATAAGTCGCTGCCGTTCACTAAAGAATCTCTGAGTAACGCACTCAAAAATTGCAGAATCAATCTGAGTGAAAGGCAATCTCGTCAATTTCTTAATGCGGGCGAATTTGAGAAAGCTATAAATTCCTACAGGACGGTTTATCTTCAGTACGCGGATGATTCGGTTCTTTCCACCAATCTTGTCAATATTATCCGCGATATGAAATTCCTGGCCGATGTAGCCATGTTCAAAGAGGATTTTCTCTCAACAGGAATAATCTATTACGCTTTGAGGAAGAATTATAAATATTTTAACAAGTTTTATGACTCGATCCCGCTGACTAAGGAGTTTTTGGACGAGGGGCTAAACAATTGCAGTCTGCAACTTACAAAAAAGGGATTGGAGCAGTACAGGAAGGGGAATCTCGCTGAGGCCATCGCCATCTGGAAAGATATTTTGAAGTTTGATCCGGACAATCAGCAGATCAAGAAAGCCATTGAGACAGCCACAACTCAGCTTAAAAGCTTAAGAAAAAAAGAAAATCAGGTCTGAATTGCAAAATCTGCTAAATATTTTTTATTTGGCAGCTGCCATATCCGCATCCCTTTTTGCTTTGAATTCGTTCCCTTCCTTCCAATTGGGAAACGCAGACTCAAGGCTGAGCATATAGCCCATTTTGAAAATCAAACGCAGGTCGTCTATGGCGCCAGAAAGGTCCCAGTTCGGGTCATATTCGTCTGAAGGCTTGTGGTATTTTTCGGCAAGATATTTATCCCACTGAGCCTGGGTCCATGCTTCGCCGAACTGGACATGGTCCATTCCAGAGTTTGGATAGATGGAGGGTATGCCTTCTTTGGCAAAGGGAAAATGGTCTGAGCGGTAAAAGGACCCTCGCTCTGGATTTGGGTCGGGCCGGACTTCCCGGCCCTGTTCTGCGGCAGCGGCAACAATATATTCATCGAGCTCTGAATTCCCGTATCCGACAACAGTGATATCTTTCATCCGTCCATAAACATTGAGAGCATCCATGTTGATCGCAGCCACAGTTTTTGTGGGCGGGTAGATGGGGTGGGTTGCATAGTATTTAGAGCCGAGCAGTCCCTGTTCTTCGCCTGTGACCGAGAGGAAGATGATTGAGCGACGTGGAGGAGATTTGAGCTTGGTAAAAGCTTCTGCCAGCTCGATGAGGCCTGCCGTGCCAGTCGCGTTGTCCACAGCTCCGTTGAAAACCTGATCTCCTTTGAGCTCAGGATTGAGGCCAAAATGGTCCCAATGCGCCATATAGATGATATATTCGTCAGAGCGCTTGGAGCCCGGCAAAAGGGCAATGACATTTCTTGATTTCAAATGGGCGATGCTGTTTTTGAGGGAGAGCGAAGCTTGCAGGCCCAGAGGCACAGACTTGAACTCGCGTTTTGCGGCCAGAGCTTTGAGTTTTTCAAAATCTTTGCCTGCGATTTCAAAAATCTTACGGGCTGTTTCCAGTTGGACCCATCCTTCAACGGCGCAGCGGGACAGGTTGTTATCCTCGCTGACCAGGTGAAATTGGGGCCCTGTCCAGCCATTCTGGACCACTTCCCAGCCGTAGGCTGCAGGCTCGGTCTCGTGGATGATCAAGGCTCCTGCAGCGCCTTGACGGGCAGCCTCCTCGAACTTGTATGTCCAGCGGCCATAATAAGTCATCGACCGGCCGTTAAAAAGCTGAGGATCGCTGGTCGCAAAGCCTGGGTCATTGACCAGCATGACAACGGTTTTTCCCCGAACATCCAGTCCCTCATAATCATTCCAGTCATACTCGGGAGCGACTATGCCATAGCCGACAAAGACCATATCTGAATGATCCAAACTCGCCTCAGGCACGACACGCAGAGTCACAGCCACAAATTCGCTGCCATAAGCGAAATAGACCGACCTCTTACTGCTGATCACAACAAGCTTTGTATTCGGGTTTGCGGTTATTTTGACCATCGGAACATCCTGGAAAAAGCTCTTTCCGTTTCCGGGTTTGAGACCGAGCGTTTGAAATTTTTCTTTTAAAAAATTGACTGTTTTTTCTTCGCCGATCGAAGCCGGAGCCCTTCCCTCGAAGTCATCCGAAGAAAGAATTTGCACGTTTTTAGCGAATTCATCAGCTCTAATGCTTTCGAGGGCAGATGCCAAACCTTCATCCTTTTTCGGACACGCAGAAAAGGTAAGGACAAGCATGGCTACGCCGACGACAGGCAAATATTTCTTGAACATGGAATTCCCTCCTGAAATGGATTCTCAGCCAGAAATTTTCAATTATCATCACCCTCCACAAATGTCAAGCCGAGACAGGAATGTTCCTTCGTTCATGACCTTGGGCTTTTCCTATGCCGCTTCCAGCGACTTTTTCTACAATTTTGGCGCTGGCATAAAAATTTGGCTGACAGAAAAAGCCGGGCTTCGGCTGGAGGCTCGACTCTGGACTGAAAGGCCGTTTGGCATCAGTGGATTCTCGTTCATCGGAGGAATTTCCTTTAGTTTCTCCAAGAGATAAAAACGTTATTGGCTTTTTGATAGTTGATGATGATCAGCTTTCGCTTTTTTGAAATTTTTTCTTTGAAAGATGAAATAGGCAGGAATTCCGGCCGCAGCGGTCAGGATGGCGATTGAGGATTCAATAGGCCGCTGCAAAAGACCAAGAAAAAGAATGAAAAGGCTAATCAGAATATAAAAAGCCGGCACTAACGGGAAGCCAGGCATCTTATACGAACCTATCCTTGAACGCCTCAGCTTAAAAACTCCGATGACTGCCAGGATGGGAAAAATCCCGAGCGAAAATCCCATGTAGGTCAGTATCTGGTCGAAAGAGCCTGAAATGACGATGATGACAGAAATCAAACCCTGGAGCAGGATAGATTTTGATGGAACATGATGGTGAGGATGAACTTCTGAGACGAACTTGAAAAAATAGCCATCTTGAGCCATAGCATAATAGACCCTCGGCCCAAGAATGATAAAGGCACTCAGCGAAGAGAACAGGGCGAAAGAAATGAGCAGGGAGAGGAAGCGCTCAAAAGTGCTTCCGAACACATTGCCGGAAGCCAAGCCTGCTATGGAAACGACTCCTTTCATAGCGTCGGGCCTAACGGCATAGATATAAAAAAGATTTAAGCAGAAATAGAGGAAAAGGACTATGCCTGTTCCAAGGATCAATGAGCGGGGTGTGTTTTTTGCCGGGTTTTTTATCTCCGAGCCTATATACGCAGACGCATTCCAGCCGCTGTAGGCAAACATGATCCACATCAGGGAAAGGCCCATGATTTTCCAGCCGCCAAAGCCAAAGCTGAATTCGCCCCCCTGAGAGAGATGGCTCAAGTTTCCTTTTCCAGACGAAAATCCGGCAATGACAAGTCCCACGATCAGGGCTATTTTCAATGCGGTTAAAACGTTCTGGACTTTCGAACCGAAAACGACTCCTCTCAAATGCACAAGAGTGAAAACAGCTATAATCAATGTCGCATAGACCTTCTTCAGGATCATGGCTTCGAAGTCGCTCTCTAAAATTCCGAGGCTCAGAATTCTGGGGAATGCCCTGGCAAAATATTCTGAGAACCCGATGGCCGAAGCAGCTATGGGTGCAGAAAAACCAACAAAGAAGGAAACCCAGCCGCTGAGAAAGCCATATGCGGGATGGAATAATTTCGAAAGAAAAATATACTCTCCTCCAGCCTGGGGGATGGCTGCACCCAGCTCCCCGTAGCAGAGGGCTCCGCAGAGGGCGATGATTCCTCCGACAACCCAGAGCAAAAGCATGAGCAGCGGATTGTGCAGATCCTTCATCAGCAGGCCGGATGTGGTGAAAATTCCGACTCCGATCATGTTGGCGACGACGATGTTTGTCAGAGGAAAAAGACCAAGCTTTCTCTCCAGTTCTTTCTTGGCATTTTCCAATTTATTATTCATCAGCAAAGTCTTCTCGGAATTATGAACTGTTATTTTAGCAACTCCGATTCAATAAAGGAAATCCTTTCATATATAGAATGCATCCCAAATTCCGTGATAAAATATTCCTCCCTTTATATCCAAATTTTGGGGGTAGCCGAAGCGACCATTGAGGATTTAGCCTTCGGAGTTCGCTTCTTGAAAAAGTTGCCCGCGGAGGCTGAGCGGCGAGAAAACCGTTTAAAGGCTGATCGGGCATGGTTCCTCGACCGAAGGGAGAGGAGAGCGAAGCCTGAAACCGAGCGGGCTTTGACTCGCTGGGGCAAAGCCCGCGTGTTTTCGAACCGCTTAGCCGGAGCGATACGCAGCCGCCGATAAGAGCGAACCGAATGGCGTTAAAAATCCGAAGGGGAGCGAGGCTATTCCCCAAAATTTCTTTTATATTACAAGTTTGTTTGAAGATTGAAGGCCCGGCCGCGAATATGGTATAGGAAGGGGTATGAAAAGAAGAATCTTTGTTTTTGCTCTTGCCTGGACGATAAGCCTTTTTGTCTTTCTTGGCTCTTTTTCCAATCACAACCCAGTTGCGGCGCAAACGAAAAATTATTACTTCCCTCAGGTCAGGATCGAGATTCACATCGAGAGAAACGGCTCCTTCATTTACGATGAATACCGCACCTACGACTTCCTGGGAAGCTTTTCCTGGGCTTCAATCTGGGTTCCGCTTCGCGTTGACCGGAAAGGATACCAGTATGATGTCATCATCGAAGATTTTAAGATTCTGGACGAAAAAGACTTTCCTCTGCGAACGGAAACTCAAAGAAGCGGTGGCAAGCTTGAGGCAAAATTGTATTACCGGGCAAACGATCAAATCCGCACCTTTCATACCCATTACCGGGTCAAAGGAGGCATTTTCAGCTATCCCGATGTCTCAGAGCTTTACTGGCAGGTCATCGGAGACGACTGGGACAAGCCCACACAGCACGCGACCATCAATGTCCATCTTCCAGAAGCAGTGGCCAACAAGAGCGATATTCTGGTTTATGGACACGGCCCTCTTTCTGGGAATTCTGAGATTGTCAGTACCCGGAGCGCCCGGTTCACGGTTGAGAACCTTGGGTCTTTTCAGCCCGTAGAGGTCCGGATGGTCTGGCCAGCAGGTATTGTCAACGGCGTGCCTTCAAACCGATATTCCCGCGAATCCATAAAGGATGAAGAAGCCGGCGTTGTTCAGAAAACGATCAGAGAGGTCCAACGCGCTCACGAAACGGCCATTCAGGATCGAGCAAAACGAATGCGCTTCTTCTATGCCTGGATAGTCTGGATGCTGGTGGGTCCTCTCATCTGGCTGCCCTTCTATATCCGCTCCTGGAAAAAAGTCGGAAAAGATTACCTCTTCGGCAATATCCCTGAATATTTTCGAGAACTTCCTTCAAACCTCCCACCGGCACTGGTGGAAATCCTGCTCCGCGAAGGACAGCCTGTCACTCCTGCTTCGTTCACGGCCACGCTGTTTGACATGGCCAGGCGCGGTTATCTGGAGATGGATGACTGGCTGGTTGAGAGAAAGAGGCTTTTCGGCAAAAAAGAAGAGTACGAAACAACAGTTGCCTGCCGCAAGAACTTTCTGAACGACTCTGAGCTCCTCCCTTATGAGAAAGACCTCCTCAAACTTCTGTTTGTCGCTGTCGCCAAGCAGGCTCCGGCCAAAGGAGCCAAGCTCGAACTCAAGGATCTCAAAAACTATTTCGAGAAAAAGCCGCAGGCTTTCCAGAAATGGTACAGAGCCTGGATGAAGAAGATAGAGGCAGAGTCAAAAAAGCAGCAATTCATCGAGCCGGCGAGCATAAAAACGCGCAACACCTATTTGGCAGTAACCATTCCTGCGGCTGTCTTAACTCTCAACATTGTTCTTGTTGTCCTCGGCTTTATTCTGATTCCCAAGATCAAGCGCAGGGCCAGAGACTGGGCGCGCGAAAACGAGCTGTGGCGAGCGCTGGAGAGGTTTCTGGATGATTTCTCGGATTTCAAAGATATTCCTCCTGAAGCATATAAGCTCTGGGAACACTACCTTGTCTTTGGAATCATCTTCGGCAATGCCAAGAAGATACTCAAAATGCTGCCCATCCTTCTCAAAGACGAAAGAGCCGTTGCGCCGATCTGGTACTACGGTTTCCAGCGCGCTGCCTTCATCAGCACCGGCCGTATGGAAAGCATGATCAAGAGTATCGAGTCCATGTCGACTTCCATCCAGCATGGCAGCATGTCTGCCGCCCACTACTCCTCGGGTGGCGGAGGCGGATTCAGCCGCGGCGGAGGAGGAGGCGGCGGTGGTGGTGGCGGCCGTGCCGGCTAAACCAGGATTCTGGGTCCGGGCCCTTAAATTAATAATCGGTGTTGCACATAAATTTTTTATGAGAATGCCGTTGGAGGATTATTGCCAGTTCCCTAAGGAAAGTCTACTCGATTTTCCCGGAGCAGGCCATGCAAAACAATAAAAAATATTATTCCTATTTTTAACGGAAAAGAAACAAAAAGCGAATAGAGGCCGTATTAATTAACGAAAGGTGAGCTGTCCATGAAGAAAATTATCACGCGGAGGGATTTTATCAAAGGAAGCGCCTTTGCTTTTATGGGAACAGCCTTCAGATTTTCTGCCGGACAAGAAAAAGAATTAAGGATTGCATTGATCTCCCAAACTGAAAAAGGGACAATTGATTGATGAAGATTTTTTTTGACTCTCTACCTCCGAACAGTTATTCTGTATCTTAGGATAGATGAGCATGAGATGCCCTCAATGTCAGTTTGAAAACGCTGACGACAGCGTTTTCTGCACCAAATGCGGGACGCTCATTTCTTCCGAGGAAGTCTATTACGCTCCCACGCGGACATTTGAGACGCCGGCCAAAGAGTTGA
>CAZJYC010000022.1:23113-35752 GCA_964550165.1 uncultured Eubacteriales bacterium | reverse complement strand
CCCTCGAAGGGCAGCTCGGGAAGGCTAAACCTTCAATGGTCGCTTCGGCCATCTCAGAGAGGCTTTTTGTTACCCATATCTCCTTCACCCATACAAAGTGAAAGAGAGCCATAAAATTATTAAATCAGTAGACACATTTTCGGGCTTCGTCGGCAAAGGCCTTGATCAATTCGGCATCCGCATCAAAAAAATGGTCTGAGGGCGCGAGAATATAGCCGCCTCCCTTCCCGGCTTCCTCAAAGCAGCGCCGCACGGCCTGGCGCGTTTCTTCGGGCCTGCAGCCGACAAAATAATGAAACTGGTCAAAGCCGCCGATCATGCAGACCCGATGGCCAATTCTCTTCTTGGCTTCTTTTAAATCAGCATCCCCGCCCATAGCCGGCGGAGTGAAGGTTTCCATCGCATCCGGGTTCATATCGGCGATCCTCTCCAGGAAGGGCATCATCCCGCCGCAGGTGTGATAGACAATGCGCTGACCCATTTTATGAGCGAGGCCGATCAATTCTGCATCGTAAGGTGCAACAAGCTCATCGAAAATCTTCGGCGAGATGACCGTGGACGAGGCATCGCCGCCGCCGTGCTCCAGCAAATCAAAGCGCGCGCCCTCCGTGGAGGAAAGAAATGTCTTTTTTCTCTCTTTAATGATTTTCAAAAAAGCGTGCACCCACCCTGAATCATAAAAAGTTTCCATGATTAAATTTTCAATTCCGTAGAGCACCGCAGCATCCTGCCAGCACCCTGGCTGGCCATAGACATCAAAGCCTGGTATGGAGCCTCGAATCAACCCTCTCTCGCCAAACGCCTCAGCCTGCCGGTTGACTTCTTCAACATCACAAAGAGGAACTGGAGCATATGCGGCGAAGATTTCAATGTCAGATTTTTCCTTAATCATTCTCTCCGTGACCCAGGTTGTATGCTCATCACTCTGCAAAACCATGGAAAGAATCTTACGGGGCGTTTCGAATAAATGCCGGATTGTACGGTATTTCGGATGAGGAATTTTCTCAGCCCTGATTCGCCAGTTCTCAGAACAAAGGCGAGGAGGCTCCAAAAATCCAATGTCTTTCTGCTGCGGGTCGCAGTATTCACCCCGGGAGGCATCTGGCTTGTGGGCGACAACCCAGTTGATAGGGTCTAAGCCAAAATAATCAAAAAATTCCTGACAAGAAATTCCGCCCACATAAGTCTTGAGGAAATAAAGCATGACATGATGGGTGGTTACAGGAAGCCGGTCCGGGATTTCTCGTCTCAGGGCTTTCAAAAAGCGCTGCTTGGAAGTCATTCCTGTCCTGGTTTCCAGCCCTCCATGTCCTCAAAAACCTCTTTGATGATGGCCACGCACCTGTCCATCTGCTCCTTGCTGTGAGCGGCGGAAACGGACAGGCGCAGGCGTGTTTTGTTCTTGGAGACAGCGGGATAGGTCACAACTCCCGTGTACAGGCCTTTTTGCTGGAGCCGTTTGCTGATCTCGCGCAGGCGCAGGTCAGCCCCGACCATAACCGGTATAACCTGTGATTTTGTCTCACCGATGTCCAGGCCGGCCGCTTTAAGAGCATCCCACATGTATCGGGTGTTCGCCCAGAGTCTTTCCCGGGCCGATTTGTCCTTTTTGAAGATATCCAAAACCTTCAGGATGCCGGCAGCCGTGTGCGGCGCCATGGCGCAGGAGAACATGTAGGATCGGGAGAATACGCGGCAGTAGGTCATGACTTTTTCCGTGCCCGCGGCGAAGCCACCGATGGCCCCGAAGGATTTGCTGAAGGTGCCGATGGAGATATCCACCTGGCCCTCGAGACCAAAGTTCTCGGCCACTCCTCCCCCATTTTCGCCGAAAACAAGGGAGGCATGGGCTTCGTCGACAAGAATTTTCACCCCGCTTTGTTTGCAGATGGGGATAATCTCCGGCAGATTGGATAGATCGCCGTCCATGCTGTAGACTCCCTCGACACAGACCATAGCCCGTTTGGTGTTAAGACCTTTCAGCACTTTCTCCAGGTGGCGAGGGCTGTTGTGGGCGAAGAGCTTGATCTCAGCTCCTGCCAAGCGGACGCCGTCATAAATAGACGCGTGAGAGAGGATGTCCAGGACCGCTACGTCCCCTGGCCGCAGCAGGGCTGACAGGATGCCCACATTGGTGCCGTATCCAGTGGAGAAGACGATGGCCGACTCCTTGCCCTTGAGCTTGGCAATTTCTTCTTCCAACTGTTGAACCGGCTGGGAATAGCCGCTCAGAAGAGGGGCAGAAACGGCGCCTGTGCCGAATTTATCGATGGCCTCCCGCACGGCTTTCAACACCTCGGGATGATAGGAATAGCCCAGGTAGTTATAGGAACAGAAGTTGAGGAACGTCCTGACGGAATCCGTATTCCGGTCGTAGACTTCGAATTCCGTTTTCGGCCCGCTCATCATGGGCTGGGCATAAATCATATATTTTCTCTTCATGCCCTCCTGGACGTATTCCCAGAAACAATCCGTAACCTCGAAAAGGTCGTCGCTTTCAAAGTCGAAAAAATCACTCAAATTGTAATCATCGAGGCTGAATTCCTTTCCGATAAAATCCTTCCTGCTTAATGCCATTCTTCGCTCCTCACTGGTCTGTCAGCAAAATGACCTGGAATAAATACGCTCATTCATAGATATATTCGAGGGCATATTTCCTGACTCTTAATCCATCCTCAGACCTGACATAAAGGTTGTTCTTGCTGTCGATGTGGATCGTGTGGGCGGCTTCGGGGAGAGTGAATGTTGTCAGAGGCAAGCCGCTGCCGCTCAAAACATAAACATCCTGGTTTTTGTTCTCGGCTAAATCGCCGCCGAGGACAAACAGGTTGCCGAATGAATCCAAGGCAATCGCCTTGTAAACTGTCTCTGTGGGATACTCGCTGATATCAACTTTTGTCCCCTTGATATTTCTCGTTCTCGCCACTCTGTTGTCCAGCAAGCTTCTTGTCCAGAGGGAGTTTCCGTTTCGGCTGAGTTTTTCGATCTTATCCTGCCAGCAATACGCGATCAGAAAATTGCCACTTCTATCGATCTTAAAATAGACCATGTTCATCATGGTGAAGCTCTTGGAAGTGGCATAGATAATCTTCTCTTTTTCACTGCCTTCGATATCGTAGATGTAGATACAATAATTAAAAATACCCTCCTCAGACCGGTCGCGCACCAGAGCCGAAACAGCAAATTGACTGTCGGAGATTAAATTGAGGTCTATGACCGTGAAACGAAGGGGAATCTTTAATTTGAAGGTTAAATTCTTATCAAAAACGCGAATTCCAGGCCTGTAACTCTCCGTCACATAGATTTTGTCGTTGTGGTATTTGATCAGATTCGGACTGTTGAAGTCGCCGGGCTCCTCCCCGTTTTTTCCTATCTCGGCGATTAAATAGCCAATTCGGTTGAATTTTTTTATTGCCGTGCCCTTGAGATCAGTTATATAAACACCTCCTTCAGGGTCAGAAGTCACATCAACCTTCTGGTATATCCGCCGTCCATCGAATTCCCCGATGGCCAGCAATTCATCCAGAATCACTCGTTTCAAGACATTCTGTGCAGTTAAAAATGTGAACGCTAAAAGAAATAACACCACGGCCAGAATAGCTCTCCATCGCTTCATTGAGCACACCTCTTCTCCGGACAATTCTTGAAGTTCTCGTTTCTCTTCCATAAATTTTTGTCTCCTGCTAAGATTATCTGCTTAGAATCAAATTTGTCCCAGAATCCAGAGCCCGAGTGAGAAAAGCGCTGCTGTCCCATAAGCTAAGCGAGGGTGACGCTGGGCGAATCGGACTCCATTCGTCCCCAGCCAGTATCCCAGTGGAACGAGCAGAACGGCAAAAAAGGCTTGAAAGCTTCCACTGACAAACATATGGTCAATAACTTTTTTGAATCCTGCTGAGGTCCAGTATTCATAGCGGACAGCATAGGTCATGAAGACAGCAAAGAAAGCATTACCACCATAGGCGCTTAAAATTCCGGCCAAGCTGCTCCGATAAGAAATCTTTTGCTCCTTTCTCATCAAAAAGCTCGCGGCAAGGTCAAAAGCCATGCCCAGAAAAAGGATGCCGCCTATATGGCAGAAAAACGGCGCTGTATTCAATACTCTGTAGACCGCAGCTATGGCTCCTATTGCGCTTGAGGAACCTGGTTTATTGTACAGCCCTCTGGCCGTAGCCAGCAAAAAAAGGGCAAAGGTGGAAAGATAGACAGAAGCCCTGGGTATATTTGCTTCGTACAACGATGCTCCCGCAAAAACCTCGGCAGTCCCCCAGAGAGAACCAAACAGTATCAACCAGAGCAAATATTTTGCTTTCATAATATTCATCGCCCAAAAATATTGCGCCAACATCATAAAACAAATTCATCAAAAATTGGAAGGAAAATGTTACCTTTTTTCCTTTTTCCGAGCTTCTTGTCATGGTCAAAATGATTTAGTATGCTTAACCTGTATTTTTGAGATTCGAATGGACATGAATCCTCGCTACGGGTATCACGGAAAGATTCTTGATATTGACCTTACTGAAAGTCGCATCCGGACAAAAAGTCTTACTCCGGCTCTTCTCGAAAATTATCTTGGGGGAAGAGGTCTGGCCACGCGAATCTTCTTTGACGAAATCGAGCCGGCCTGCGATCCTCTTGGGCCAGAGAATGTCGTTATCATCGCCACGTCTCCTCTGATCGGGACGCGCGCGCCCACGGCCTGCCGCGGCCACATGGTCTTCAAATCCCCTCTCACCGGATTGATCGGAACTTCGAATTGCGGAGGCTCATGGGCAAATTTCTTCAAATCAACCGGCCATGATGTTCTGGTGATCAAGGGAAAGGCTGCTGAGCCTGTTATGATCGATATCTCGCCCCAAAGAGCCGAGATTGTTCCGGCTGACCATCTCTGGGGATCGGATGTCCATCAGACCACACAAACACTCAGTGCCGGGAGTGAGCCGGGCAATCGACCCCGGATTCTCTGCATCGGGCCTGCCGGCGAGAACCTGGTTTTGATTTCTTCTGTCATGAACGAAAACAGGGCCTTTGGACGGTCAGGCTCAGGCGCGGTCTTTGGCAGCAAAAACCTCAAAGCGATCCGAGTTTCAGGAAAAGAAAAAATCCAGATTCAGGACAAAGAAAGATACCAATCCGGACTGGATCAGGCGCTTTACTTGATGAAAGCAGCGCCCATCACCAAGCGCCTGATGCGGGAACTCGGCACGTCCGGGCTGCTCAAGCTGATCGATGTCATGGACATGCTGCCTCACCGTAATTTTCAGGATAACGTCCATCAGCCTGAAGATTTAGACAAAATTTCTGGCGAAACCCTTCGAAAAAAAATTCTTGAGCGGGCAGGAGGATGCTTTGGCTGTCCCATCGCCTGTGCCCGCCTCACCCGGGTTGGAGACAAGAAAGGCGAAGGCCCGGAGTATGAAACCATCGTCATGACAGGGTTGGACTGCGGCATCTACGACCTTGAAGCCATCGCTCTGGCCAACTACCGCCTGAATGAGCTCGGGATCGATACCATAAGTTACGGCGGCACTCTGGCCTGCGCCATGGAGCTCTTTGAAAGAGGCATCATCCGCAGCCCAGAAACAGATGGAGTCGAGCTTCGTTTTGGGAATGCTGCCGCACTCAAGGCAATGGTCGAGCCGACAACCTTCAGAAAAAGCATCGGCGATAAACTCGCCGAGGGCTCATTCCGGCTGGCAAGCTATTACAAGCATCCTGAGTTTTCAATGACTGTCAAAAAGCTGGAAATTCCCGCCTACGACCCCCGCGCCTCTTTCACTCAAGCGCTGGGCTACATGACCTCGCCCACCGGCGCCTGCCATCTGCGCGGCGGCTACGCCGTCTCGCTTGCCTTTTTTGGAGGGACAAAAGAAATCCCGCGCTTCAGTCTGCTTCAGTCGCCGATCGCCATCATGAACATGCAAAACCTCGGCATCATCCAGGATAGCCTCGGAGTCTGCCGCTTCACCGGCTTTGCCTTCTCCACCGATCCCTGGTCGCGGATGGTGAGCGCCACAACCGGACTGGATTTTTCCACAGCGCGGCTGGAAGAGATCGCCAACAGGATTGCCACCCTGGAAAGAATTTTTAACCTTGAGGCAGGATTGAATCCTGAGGACGACACCTTGCCCGAGCGTTTCAGCTCTGAGCCCATTGTGGTCAAAGGCAAGGAGAGGATTGTTCCCAAAGCAGCGATAGAAAAGATGAGGGTGGATTATTATCAGGTCAGAAGATGGGACGGGCAGGGACGGCCAGCTCAAAGCCTGCTCAAAGCTCTAAAAATCGACGGAAAGAAAAAATGACAGCTGAGAAATGGAAGGTCAGTGAAGACCTGATACGCCTCTTTCAGGCCGTAGGCCGGGCATCGCTTCTCTACGATGTCCAGGACAGCCACAGCGGAAATATGGCCATGCTCTGGAAGGACGAAAACGGCCAGGAGAAAATTGTCATCACTTCCACTGGTTCCCAGAAAGGAGCTCTTGAGCATGACGAGATCTGTTTTCTCTCAACCTCAGAGACAGACTACGGATACTACAAGGCGTCCTCGGAGACAGACATTCATGCCCGGATTCTTTCGCTTGAAGGCGTCAGGGCTTCCATCCATGCCCATACCAAGGACCTGGCCATTGCCACTCTCGACGATGAAGAGAAGCCCAGTCAGCCTGCTCCCTTTGCTCCCATCGACCCGCTTGGCTTCTACCATCTCGGAGGGCTTGTCCCTGTAGACTGGGTTGCGGTTCCGAGCGGCTCTCCGGAAATGACAGAAACGATTCCCAACCGGCTGGCAAGCCATCCCGCAACTGTGATTCAGGGCCATGGCGTCTTTACCAGGGGGAGGACACTCAAAGAAGCTTTTTTCCTGGCCTGCATAGCCAACAACTCTGGCTATATTGTTCGGCTCGCCGGAAAGATCGGAGTCGACCTAAATGGCTTAAGGAAAAAGATTCAATCTAATCCCGATTCGTGTTTCTCCTATCCCATGGCTGAATATGCGGTTGAGGACGATGAAGCCTGTGATTTTCCTTCAGAAGAGGAAATCATCAAAGAATTTTTCAAGGCCGGAGAAAGAATCTTTGAATCCCGCCTCTCCCCTTTTCACTCCGGCACTCTTTCCATTCGTGGAGTCACGACGATGCTCTATGCTCCCAAAGCCTCCATGCCCAGGGAGCTCCACGGTCCGTTGTTGGAGGTCCCTCTCTCTTCAGAAGACTCTGATTCTCCAGAATTAAAGATTCACAAAAAAATCTATGCTGAAAGCAACTTCCAGACCATAATCCATTGCCATGTTCCTGAGGCTGAAGCCATCTCCCATTTTGTCCATCCTGGGGAAAGCGAGCCACGCAACCGGCTTGTGCCGATCGATGCCGAAGGAAGCTTCCTTTACCTGGTGATTCCGATTCTTCCGCCCAAATTTGAGTTTAAAGAATTTTTGCGGCTTCTCCATGACTATAAGGTCGTGATTGTCAGAGGAGGCGGAGTCTGGGGTGTGGGCACTCAATCCCTGTCCGAGGTTCTTCATCATCCCTCCTCAGTGCGGGAGATCTGTCTCTACCGCATCGGCGCTCTGGAGCGAGGGCTTGATCTGAGAAAAATGGAGCCAGAAAAGGCGAAAAAATGGTGAGAGAACCAAAGCTCAAGCAGAGTGGTGAGGTCCCCGTCTGAAGGCAGAGCCAACTTCTGCTAATAAATTTTCAAGTTTTTTAAGGCAGAAAGGAGGAATGGATATGGCAAAGGTTATTGTTTGCTATTATTCCCGAACAGGAAATACAGAAGCCATGGCTGAAAAAATTGCAGAGGTCATCAAGAAGGAAGGACTGGAAGTTGACTTGAAAAAAGTTGAGGAGATAAAGGTTGATAAACTTCTCGACTACGATTGTCTCGTCTTCGGCTCTCCTACCTATTACGGGTCCATGGCCTGGCCCTTGAAAAAGCTCCTGGACGAGAGCGTGAAATTCCATGGAAAGCTAAAGGGAAAAGCAGGCGGAGCTTTCTCTTCCTCAGCCAATATTGGCGGCGGCAACGAGACGACAATCCTGGATATCATCCATGCCCTCTTGATTCACGGCATGGTCGTCCAGGGCGAGCCGAGCGGCGACCATTACGGGCCGGTTTCCATCGGAGTGCCGGACAAAAGAGCTTTGAAAAACTGCGAGCGCTACGCCAAAGACCTCTCATCGCTGGTTAAAAAATTGTATCCCTAAGGACTGCGGATGAATGATTTTTTAAGACCGAGCCTGCCCGCAAACAGAATTCAGGTAATCCAGGGCGCCCTGGGGGTCGGGTGAATAGGCATCCGCCCCGATCCTGTCCGCAAAATCCCGGGTGACGGGCGCACCCCCGATAATCACTTTAACTCCGGGAATTTTGGCTTTGATTTCCCTGGTGATGCTTTCCATGCTGACCATGGTCGTGGTCAAAAGAGCGCTGAGTCCCACAGCAAGGGGCTTATGGTTCTGGACCGCTTTGATGAATTTATCAACAGAAATATCGACACCGAGGTCGATAACCTCCCAGCCCCCGCCCTCGAAAAACATGGACACTATCTTTTTGCCGATATCGTGCAGGTCTCCGGTTACTGTTCCCATCACAATTTTACCTTTATGCTTAACCTCACCGGACAGAAAATGAGGCCTCAGATGTTTCATGGCCATGGTCATGGCTTTGGCAGACATCAGGACATCCGGAAGATAGATTTCGCCGTCACGGAATTTCTCGCCTACCTTCTGCATCCCCTCAATCAAACCTCTGGACAGAATCTCAGCCGGAGCTATTCGGGATTTCAGGGCATTCGCCGTCAATTCATCGGCGCCTTCCTGGCCCTGCATGTCAGGAGGATGGGGAGAGTGGATATCAACCTTTCCCCTTTCCACACACATAGCAATTCTTTCCAGTATCTCTTCCATAGACTCACTCGCTCAATTTTTTATCTTCTTGGCTCAAGAGGAGCATAAGAAGACGGAGATTATACTTGCTTTGCTTCAAGAAGTGAAGAACGCTCAGGGTCAATTCAAATGTTGCCTATTGAGCGGATGTCTGATTTCTTTTCCAGTCCGTTGCGAGTTTTTGCAAACTGCTGTCCGCATGTTCAAAAAACATCTTGAACGATCGGCAAAAATGATTGAGCTTTTTATCCCGGGGGTCGCGGATGCGGTCCTTGGTGCATCCTCCGTGGCAATATCTCAACCAGGAACATTCCTGGCATGCTTCTGGAAACATGGCTTTGAGCCGCCCAAATTTTCTCTGCTGCGCTGAATTAAGCATATGAACCAGCTTGCCGCTCATGATATTGCCCAACCTCCATTCTGGCTCGACAAAAAAATCGCAGGAATAGACATCGCCGTTGTGCTCAACGACAACATAGACGCCGCACTCCTTCAACAGCGTGCATTCGGGGGGCTCCAAACTGACATAAGCATAAAAAACAGAATCGAAAAACCGTATGGATGTGGTCGGGCCGTCAGGGCCAAAATCTGCCAGCCAGGGGTCAAAAATCTTGACCAGGAACTCTCCGTATTTTTCGGATTCGACCGAAAATGGGGCAGCCCTGGAGCGGTCGTTGGGGTCGGACTCGACACAGGGGATAAACTGCATGTAATTCAAACCGAGACCCTTATGAAAATCGTAGATTTCCTCTGGAAAAAGGACAGAATAATCGTTAACGACCGTCAGGACGTTGACAGCCACACCTTCATCCAGCATCAGCTTGGCGCAGTCGACGACCTTGGACCACGAGCCCGAGCCGCTGCGCAGAAGCCTATATCTGTCATGGATGTGCTCAGGGCCGTCCAAAGAAAGCCCAACGAGAAATTTATATTTTCCCAGAAATCTGGCCCAGTTCTTATCGATGAGAATGCCGTTTGTCTGTAAGCCGTTCCCTACGGATTGTCCTTTGCCGTATTTCTGTTCGAGCTCTACCGCTTTTTCAAAAAATTGAAGCCCCATCAAAGTTGGCTCCCCTCCCTGCCAGCCGAAAGAAACCTCCTGAACCGGCTGAGACATCACCTGCTTGACCATTTCTTCCAGAACATCCTCGCTCATCCGGTGAACTTTGGACTCTGGAAACAATTTTTCTTTTTCAAGATAAAAGCAGTAGGTGCAGGCCATGTTGCAGTCCGGGCCCGCAGGCTTGACTAAGAGAGAGCTGAGTCTTTTTTGGCCGATGGACATCTATTTTTTTCCCGTGAACTTGTAGTATCCGCTTCCTGCTCTGAAGACAGCATATTTGCCTTTGATGCCTGCAAAAGATAATTCTGATGAGCGAGTTTTTCTGAAAGCCCCCTTGACCCAGACGATTGTGTGGCTTTCTTTGATGAGAGAGTTTTTGGCTAAAAGCGGCAGGTGAATTTCTGCGCTGCTTCCCACCGGGATGAGGGCAATCAATTCAAAAGAATTCTGCTGTCTCTTCCAGGAGACATGGACCTCTCCGCTTACGGTCCTGACTCTGGCTGTGGCATAATCGAGCCCTTCGATGACAGGCGGTTCGATTCTGATTCTCTTCCATCCCGGCGACAGGCTCGAAAGCCCGGCAATAACTCTGTAGAACCAGGCGTCGACACTGCCCAGCATGATATGGTTGTGGGAGTTCATGCCGCCGCCTGTGATCTTCTCCCATCTTTCCCAGAGCGTGGTCGCTCCTTCTTCGACCATGTAGCCCCAGCCAGGATAGGTTTTTTGGGTTACCACCTTGAAAGCGACTTCGCCCAAGCCGCTTTCGCTAAGAACATCGAGCAGGTATCGTGTTCCGAGAATGCCCGTGTCGAGATGGCAATCCTGATCCCTGATAATGCTCTGGAGAAGCCTCTTCAGGACCTTGCCTTTCTTTTTCTTCGGAACCATATCGAGGTAGAGCGGAAGGATGTTTGAGGTCTGGTTGGGATTTCTCTCGGTCGGGCTCAGCCATTGTGCTTTGTACTGGTCATCAACTAAAAAGTTTCTGTTAAAAGCTTCTTTGATCTTCCCGGCAAGGGCTCGAAATCTTAAAGCATCGTCTTTCCTGCACAAGATACCGGCTATCTTGGAGAGCAAAAGGACATCGTGGCAGTAATACCAGGTCGATGTCAGCTCGAGAGGAGTCCTTTTGGGGACAATGCTTCCCGGAGGACACCAGTCGCCGTATTTTCCAAGTTTTCTCTGGATATGTCCTTCTGCCTTCTTGATGAGGAACTTCACATATTTTTTCAAGGAAACGTAATGCTCCTCAAGAATCCTGATGTCTCCGTAAAACATGGACATCAGCCAGGCCAGGATGATGTAGGCGCTTCCCCAGGCAGGATCGGCCGGATAGAGGCGGCCGATATAATAAGGGACCGTGTCGGGCAGGCTTCCGTCCTCTTTTTGGGCGAGCTGAATGTCCCTCAGATACTTGGTGTAGAAAGCGGCCATATCAAAGTTGAACATCGCCTCTTCGGCAGAAAGGTGAGCATCCCCGAGCCAGCCGTGTCTTTCGTCCCTCTGAGGGCAGTCGGTCGGAATGCCCATCAGGTTTGAGAGCTGTCCCCAGAGGATGTTGCGATGGATGCGGTTGATCAAATCGTCAGAGCAGAAGAAACCGCCGACCTTTTCCACATCGGTGTGAACAAGGCAGCCTTCGATATTCTCCAGAGTCGGAATCCCCGGAAAACCTGTGACCTCCACGTAGCGGAAGCCATGATAGGTGAACCTTGGCTCATAGACTTCCAGGCCCTCGCCTTTCAGGATGTAGACATCCGTGGCTTCGGCATTCTGGTTTGGCGCCGGGTTGAGGGTGCCGTCGTCATGGACAAGCTCGGCATGCCGCAATTTCACCTCTGTTCCTCTTGGCCCACGGACAGAAAGCCTGACCCAGCCGGCAAAATTCTGGCCAAAATCGTAGATGTAAGTATTAGATTTAGGGCTGGACAATCTCTTCGCTTTAAGCCTTGCTGCCACTCGGATAGGCTGGACAGTTTGGGAGATAAACTTCGGCCCGGAGACAACAACAGCCTTCTCCCATCGGGAATCATCAAAGCCCGGTTCATCCCATCCTGGCTGCTCCAGCCTGGCATCGTACTTTTCTCCGTAGTAGAGTCCATCGCGGAGGAGGGGGCCGTAGGACACCTTCCATGTTTTATTAGAAACGATTATCTCCCGCTCGCCGTCTTCGTCTTCGATCTGGATTTGAAGGATCAACCTGGGCTGGCCATAACCATAATTTTTGATATGACGGCCGTTGCCCAGAAGTACAGCGACTGCATTGCTTCTCTTCAAGCTCTCTGTGATGTCATAGGTGGAATAGAGCGCAATTTTTCCGTAATCCGTCTGAGGCGGGTCGAGGACCCTGTCACCAACTTTTTTCCCGTTGAGACGAAGCTCATACAAGCCTAAGCCGCAGACATAGGCTCTGGCTTTGTGCACCTCCTTCTTTATCTCAAACTCCTTTCTCAGGTAGAGAGTCTGGCAATGGATGTACTGCCCCATATATTTTCCCTGGAGAACAGTTCCCTTGGAACCGAACTCACGGCATTTCTTTTTGCTGATCCACTTGGCCTTCCAATCATTCCTTTTCAAAAGGCCCATCTCAAAAAAGGCAGTTTCGCTGAACGGACTCCTGTTCCCGTCCTTGTCCCACCATCGGACACGCCAGTAGTATCGGGCGCCTGTTTCGAGCGTCTTTCCGGAATA
>CAZJYC010000022.1:0-23013 GCA_964550165.1 uncultured Eubacteriales bacterium | reverse complement strand
CTTGGCCTCTTCCATCAGAGCCAGGCGGGCAAAGAAATCGCCTTTCTCTTCAGACTCCCGAAGCCTCTGCTCAGGCTCCAAGAAAGCCAGCAAAAGCCCTTTCAGGACAGCCCTGGCGCCGATGATCCAGGCGCCGACTCGGTTCAGGCTGGCATCGAAGAAGTCAAGAGCCATGTGGATGCGCTCCGGAGCGCCGCTGCGGACAATCTCCGCGCAAACAGCCTTAATCTCGTCGTTGAGGATGACGACATGATCGCTGTCCCATCTCACGCCGCGGCTGAGATGGAGAAGGATTTCGGGGGAAAAGAGAAGAATGGCTGAAATCTTATCGGCCACAGACTCTGTGGGATGAAAATGTCCCAGATCCAGGCAGAGCATGATATCCTTTGAGAGGGCGTAGCCCAAGTAAAATTCATGGGAGCCGACAACATAGGATTCACTGCCGATGCCGAAAAGCTTGCTTTCCACCGCATCCTTCATCTCCGAAGGCCTGTGCTTCTTCGCAAAGATTTTGTCCAGAGATTTTTTAAGAATCAGGCGGTGTGTCCAGCGGTCAAATGGCGTATCCTTGGACCCATCCGGTATCCAGAGGTTATGGATGCAGGGACTGCCGAGCTCCTTTCCCATGAAGGCGCTGATGGTACGGCATTGCTGGACGTGCTCAATCCAGAACTCTTGAATGCCTTTATCCTTGTTGCTCAATGTAAAGCCCGAATCGGCCCTGGAATGGCCGAAGCAAGTGGCATTAAAGTCAAGCTTGAGGTTTTGCTCTTTTGCCCAATCAATCCAGCCTGTAAAGTGCTCAGGAGCGATCTCATTCCTGTCCACGGATTTCGCTCCGAATTCGCCGTAAATCGCATGGAGGTTAAGGCGGTGATGACCCGGTATCAGAGAATAGGCTTTCTCTAAGTCGCTGCGCAGCTCGTCCGCAGTCCTTGCTCTTCCCGGATAACTGCCTGTAACTTGAAGGCCACCGCCAAGATGCGTATCCGCCTTTCCAAAGCCTCTGACATCATCCCCCTGCCAGCATTGGAGGGAAAGGGATGTATGTTCTAAGGTCGCAACGGCTTTGTCTGTCTCCACACCGAGCCGGGCATAACGCTCGCGGGCTGCCCGATAGGCATCTTCGATTTTTTTTGTGTCGGCCAATTCAATCCTCCTCGCAAAAATCAGAGGGAAGCTTGTATGTCTTTAAACCGTTCGTAGGCGGAATCCCAATTTTTTGTATCCTGCGGTTCATATCTCGTGGCAGCAAAAGACTGGCCGATGACCTTGCGCATTTCCGCATGGGATGAAAAATGGCCCAGAGCCAGTGCCTGGACCATAATGTTTCCGATGGCTGTGGCTTCGGCCGGACCGGCGACGATGGGAAGACCGGTCGCATTGGCTGTGAATTGATTGAGGAGGCAGTTCTTCGCTCCGCCGCCGATGACATGGATGCGACGGATGGGACGCGGGAATATCTGACTTAGCTGATCCAGTGTCAAACGATACTTTAAAGCCAGGCTTTCCAGGATGCAACGCGTGAACTCAGCAGGCGATTCCGGGATTTTCTGCTTCGTTTTTTGGCAGAATCTCCGGATGGCCTCGGGCATATCCGAAGGATTGAGAAATTCACCCCAGTCAGGCTCGACCAGAGCTTTAAAAGTTGGTGCAGATGCGGCCATGTCTGTCAACTCATCATAGCTGAAAAGCCTTTCCCTCGCCCAAGACCTCCGGCATTCCTGAAGGAGCCAGAAGCCAACGATATTTTTTAAAAAACGGAAAGTCCTGCCAAAGCCGCCTTCGTTGGTGAAATTCAATTCAAGAGCTTGACCGTTTATGATCGGCTCCTGAGTTTCTACTCCCATCAAAGACCATGTCCCGGAGCTGATGTAAGCCCAATCCTCGCCTTCCGCAGGAACAGCGGCAACCGCTGAGCCGGTGTCATGAGAGGCGACAGCCACCACAGGCATATCGTGCATTCCCGTTTCCTGAGAGATGGCCTTAGAGAGGCTGCCGATGACTGTTCCGGGCTGGACAATCTCCTGCATGATGGATTTTGAAATACCGAGCGCGGCAAAAAGCTCGTCATCCCAATCTCTTTTCCTGGGATTGTAGAGCTGGGACGTGGTGGCAAAGGTGAATTCTGTCTTCTTTTTCCCGGTGAAGAAATAATTGAAGGCATCGGGCATGAAGAGAAGATCGCTCGCAACCTCAAGCAGCGGCGATTTATCCCTCATCATCGAAAAGAGCTGGAAGAGGGAGTTGAACTGGAGAAACTGTATCCCTGTCAACTGGTAGATGCGCTCGCGGGATACCTTCTTAAAAAACTCTTCCATCGCGCCTTCGGTCCGCTGGTCCCGGTAAGCAAAAGGCAATCCGAGGAAGGACCCGTCCCTGGCAAGCAAGGCAAAATCAACGCCCCAGGTGTCAAAGGCGACACTCTGCGGCTGGATTTTCTCCTCTGAAGCGCAGAGCTTCATTCCTCGCTTCACCTCTTCAAAAAGGCGAAAGATGTTCCAGTGCCAGTGACCGAGGACAAGGACCATTCCGTTGGGGAACCGGCTCAGCTCTTTGATCTGCAAATTTCGGTTTTCAAGCCGGCCGAGCATCGCGCGGCCGCTGTCTGCGCCGATATCAAAAGCCAGAAAATAAGGCGATTTCGTTGTAGTATTTCTTTTCATCTTCAGCGGCTCAGCCCTTAGCTCAAGGCAAAATTCCAATTACCACACTGAACAGCCTCTGTCAATTCGGAAGCCTCCGTAAATCGGTGATGTGGAGGATGATTTTCCGTTAAAGGAAAAAAATTAATACTCTAAAATTCATAAAATGGAACAAATTATGTTAAACTTCAATCTAAAAAACTTAAATTGATGTTTATTGACATAATATTTCCCTATGATAAGATGAAAAACGGAGAAATAAGATGTCAGAATTTTTAATTACAATTAAAATCGAACCATTAGAAGAAGGGGGTTATTTGGCAACAAGCGATAACATTCAAGGATTAGTCGCTCAAGGCAGGACTATCGCCGAAACAATGGAAATTGCCCAGGATGTGGCAAAAAAAATTATTGAATCTTCTATCGAGCTTGGTGACCCTCTCCCTTTTGATTTGAAGCCTTATAAAAAATTAACTAAACAAGAAGTTAAGATACCTATTACCATCACTTTATGACAAAACTCCCCTCCTTAACCGCTAAAGAAATAATCAAAAAACTTAGAAAAGCTGGTTTTGTTTTTGATAGACAAGCAAAAGGGAGTCATGAAATATGGCGGAATCCTAACACAAGAAGGAGAACGACTATCCCAAACCATCCCGGTTCGATTCCAAAGGGAACTCTAAAAGCGATAATAAACGAAGCTGGCCTTACTCTTGAAGAATTTTTAAAATTATAACCGCGCAAATCGGTTAAACATCTTAAAAACTCTAAATAGAATTGCTAGAAAAAACGGTCAATGCGCAAAGAATCGATGTCTCCGCGCGAAAGGTGGCTGGCTGTTTTAAAGCGCCAGAAACCTGACCGGGTTCCCATGGACTACTGGGCAACTCCTGAAGCCACGGAAAACCTGATGAAGCATCTTGGCTGCGCGAAAGAGCGGGAGATGCTGGAAAAGCTTCACATCGATTTTGTGGTCAAAATCAGCCCACGCTACATCGGGCCAAAGATTCCAAATCAACACGATGTCTTTGGCTGTAAGTACAGGAAAATGAATTACGGCCCAGGAATTTATGACGAGTGTGTTTTCCATCCTCTGGCCGAGCTCAATTCTGTTGAAGAGATTGAAAGAAACTACATTTGGCCCAGCCCTGACTGGTACGATTACAGGGATATCAAAAAGCAGCTCCAAGGAAACGAGATGTATCCTGTGCGCGCGGGTGACTATGAGCCTTTCCTCACCTACAAAAAGCTTCGCGGAGACGAGAAGGCTTACACGGACTTGATCACAAATCCTGATATCGTCCATTACTGCCTGGATAAGCTCTTTGACCTGGCCTGTGAGGATCTGCAGCGCACTCTCGAACAGATCCCTAACAAGGTGATGCTCTCTTATGTCTCAGAAGATATGGGCGGCCAGAGCGACCTCCTATACTCTCCAGCCCACATCCACGAGTTTTTTCTTCCGCGCATGAAGGCCATGATCAACCTTGTCCATCAGGCAGGAGCTTTTGTCTTTCATCATGACGATGGGAGCATAAGACGGATTATTCCAAGTCTGATCGAAGTGGGCATCGATATTTTGAACCCGATCCAGTGGCGCTCAAAGGGAATGGACCGCAGGGAGCTCAAGCGGGAATTTGGCCGCAGAGTTGTCTTCCATGGAGCCATAGACAATCAGCACACTCTTCCCTTTGGCACCATTGATGAGGTGAAAGAGGAAGTGCTGGAGAACCTCAGAATTCTGGGAAAAGATGGCGGCTACATCCTCGCCCCTTGCCATAACATTCAAGCCCTGACTCCTGCGGAGAACATCGTGACTATGTACCAAGCTTGCTATGAGAATGGCTGGATCGAACAGAGATAGACTTTCATACACTCTATAAGCTAAACTGAATAATTGAGAAAAAGCAGCGAGGGAAAAATGAAGAAATTAATCTTTTTTGTTTTGATATTTCCTTTAATATTTTTCTGCTGTGCTCCAAAACAGGAAAAGGTCGAGAAGCTCATCGAGGATGGAATTGAAGTCGTCATCAACCATCTCGAGCCTTATAAAATCAAAGGCCAGGCCGCGACTGTCATTCTCGAAAAAGAATTTTCCATCGATACAGAACGCGAAGAGATATTGAAGACCGGATTGAGTCAGATTCATACCTTTGATATCGACTCCGAAGAAAGCATATGTGTGATGGATAGCAAGCCTCAAGAAAACATAATATTCAGATTCGACAAAAACGGGAATTTTGTTAAATCTTTTGTTCGGAAAGGCCAGGGCCCGGGCGAGGTCCAATTTCCTTTCTATTTTCAAATCAACAACCTGGATGAGTTTGTCCTTATGGATCATGGCAAGGAAAAGCTTTTGATTTTCGACAAAGACGGGAACTCCTTGAAGGATTTTCCGATTAGATCGTTGAGCTACAGAATCAAACCGCTGGCCAACGGAAAATTTTTATTGCTCGAATATCAATTTGACGAATCCGGTTATGGTATCACGATATTGTTTTTATGTAGCTCCGACTTCAAAGAGGAAAAAGAGCTCGAAAAGATGAGAACTCCCAGTGCTTTCCAGGGAAGACAGCAAAAAGCAACCCCTTATATGTTTGTCTGGGATCATTCAGACAGAAATATCTTTGTCGCGAGTGAAGAAAGAGGCTATGAAATCTTGGTCTTTGATTTGGAGGGAAATTTAAAAAGGAAAATAAGGAAAGAGTACAAGCCTGTGGAAGTCTCAGACGAATTTAAAAAATATGTGGCAGAAAATGCTCCTGAAAACGTAAAAAAGCATCTATTTATGCCAAATGATATGCCGCCGCTCCAATATCTTTTCGCCGATGATGACGACTATCTCTTTGCCATGACCTATGAGACGGGCCAAACGCCCAACGAGTACATTTACGACATATTCAACCCGGACGGCGCATTCATCGGACGGATGAGTCTTGACAATTACGCAGACTTCAGGCCTCTGGAGGCAAAAGCTAAGAAGAAACGCCTTTACGCCTTAAGAGAGAAGGAGAGCGGTTATAAAGAGCTGGTAGTTAACAGAATGAAATGGGAATAATGTTGCATTTGAAAACGGCCGGACAGAAAGAAAAGCCTTAAGTTAGCTTTATCAGATCACCAGTCGTCATAATCTCCATGCACCAGCCATTTATCCGTCAAGGTCACCGTTGCAGCTCTCTTTTCATAAGGTTTAGACTCATAAATCTTTATCTTGGTGATAATTCTCATTCTTTTAATATATGATTTTGCCTTGCCAATCGCTTCTTCTAAAGAATAGGCCCCATCATCATAGAGACTCGGGAATGGGGCTTTTTCTCTGTATCCCCTGATAAAAAATTTCTTTTCCATTATTACCTCCTTCTAAGTTTTTGAGCCAAATGGCCCAATCTGCTCATCCGGCATAATAATTAGTCGATCAAGCCCGGTTAAAATTGCGTTGACCTCAGCTTTCGTATCCCTTATAATCTTTGAAAAATGAAGTGGATTTATATCGAAGACATTGCCGGCTGTAAGGGCCAGAACATTGAAATCCGGGGATGGGTTTACAACAAGCGCTCGAGCGGAAAAGTCCGCTTCATCCTTATCAGGGATGGCACAGGAATCCTCCAATGCACAATATTGAGCGCTCGAAAAGAGCATCCTCTGTTCAAAAAATTTGATGAGCTCACTCAAGAATCCTCTCTCATCGTCCGCGGCAAAGTCAGGGAGGACAAGCGCGCTCCAGGTGGTTTTGAGCTGAACATTGAGGACATAGAGATTCTCCAGATTGCCAAAGAGTATCCAATAACACCCAAGGAGCACAGTACTCCCTTCCTGATGGAGCACCGCCATCTCTGGCTTCGCTCGGCAAAACAGCATGCTGTTCTCCAGATCAGAGCCGAAGTCATCAAAGCCATCCGCGATTTTTTTGACGGCAGGGGCTTCCGGCTGATGGACACGCCGATTCTGACTCCAAGCGCTTGCGAAGGGACGACAACCCTTTTTGAAACCGAATATTTTGACCAGAAAGCTTTTCTCAGCCAGAGCGGGCAACTCTATAACGAAGCCACGGCTATGGCTTTTGGCAAGGTTTACTGCTTTGGCCCGACCTTCAGGGCAGAAAGATCGAAGACAAGGAAACACCTCATCGAGTTCTGGATGGTCGAGCCTGAAGTGGCTTTTGCCAAACTCGACGATATGGTTGAGCTGGGTCAAGATCTTGTTGTCTACATCATCGAGCGCGCTCTGGAGAAAAGGCGAAGAGAGCTTGAAATCCTGGAAAGGGATACTAGGCCGCTCGAGCTAGTGAAGAAGCCCTTTCCCAGCATGACTTATGACGAAGCGCACAGGCTGCTCAAGGAAAAGGGCTCAAAGATGGAATACGGTGAGGACTTAGGCGCGCCTGAGGAAACGCTGATGTCTGAAATTTACGACAAGCCTGTCTGCATCACCCTTTTCCCGGCCCAGATTAAGGCCTTTTACATGCAGCCGGATGAAAAGCGTCCGGACCTGGTTTTGGGAGTGGATGTCCTTGCCTCCGAAGCATACGGCGAGATTATCGGCGGCGGGCAGCGCATCCATGACCTCGAGCTTCTTGAGAAAAAAGTCAAAGAATTCAACCTCCCGCGCGAAGCCTACCAGTGGTACCTGGACTTGAGAAAATACGGCTCGGTGCCTCATGCTGGATTCGGGCTGGGCATAGAAAGAACCGTTGCCTGGATTTGCAAGATCAAGCATATCCGGGAAACCATTCCCTTCCCCCGCCTTCTTTACCGCATTTATCCCTAAGGGAACGACGACTAGCTTCAACAGAATTGCGATTTTTGTGGTTGGCCTGTTTACTATTGGGCATCAACGTCTTAAAATCTGTCTCTGATGAAAAAAGTCGCTCTGATCAGCTTTGGCTGCGCCAAAAACCTTGTCGACAGTGAAGTTATGCTGGGCACTTTGATCAAAGCAGGCTATGCCTTTGTCCCTGACCCGAAAAACGCCGATATCATCATCCTCAACACCTGCGGTTTCATCCAGCCCGCCAAGCAGGAAGCCCGTAAGGCCTTGAAAGATGCCGCTGCTCTGAAGAAAAAGAGCAAAGACAAAAAAGTCATCGCTGTCGGCTGCTATGTTGAAAGATACAGAGATTCGCTGCCCGAAGAATTCCCTGACGTCGATGTCTGGCTAGGAGTTAACGACTTCAATAAGATTGTCGAGGCCATTGAAGGAAAGCCCTTTGTGAGGTCAGAACGGTGCTTCCTTTACGACCACACCTCCCCTCGCCTCCTCCAGACTCCACCCTCCTGGGCTTATCTCAAAATATCCGAAGGCTGTTCCCACCAGTGCTCTTTCTGCGCCATCCCTCTTATCAAAGGCCCTTACCGTTCGCGTTCTATTTCCTCCATCATTCAGGAAGCCGAAGGGCTCGCTTCCCGTGGAGTCAAGGAAATAAATCTCATCTCTCAGGATTCGACTTACTTCGGACGCGACATCGGACTCGAAGACGGATTGCCCTTCCTTCTCAAAGAGCTCTTGAATATCCCAAAGCTCGAGTGGATCCGCATTCTCTACGGGTATCCAGAGGAAATCAGCGATTCCCTACTGGAGGTCATGCAGGAGGAAAAAATCTGTTCCTATCTCGATATCCCCTTCCAGCATTCCCACCCTAAGATTATCAAGACGATGAAAAGAGGAATGGACGGCAGTCGGGCATTGAAGCTTATCCGGAAAATAAGAAAGAAACTGCCCGATGTGGCTTTGCGCACATCGCTCGTTGTCGGTTTCCCTGGCGAAGGAAAAGAAGAGTTCGAAGACCTGAAGAGATTTGTCCAGGAAGCCCGATTCGACCATCTCGGCGTCTTCATCTATTCCAGAGAAGACGGAACGGACTGCTTCAACCTCGGCGACTCCGTCAAAGAGAGCGTGAAGAGAAGGAGAAAGGAAGAGATCATGGAAATCCAGATGGTGATCTCCCACCAGAACAACAGAAAATATTCTCAAATGCGCGTCGATGTTTTGATTGAAGGGATATTGAAAGAAGACTCCAGCAAGTTAGTGGGACGGGGGAAATTTCAGGCTCCTGAGGTGGACGGTGTCATCCTCATCGAAGCTCCGGAAACATGGTCGAGCGTAATGAACACCATACAAAAAGTTGAAATCACGGGCTGGGATATATATGATTTATACGGAAAATTGGCTCCATGAGACTGATATCGAAGATTATCGCGACCTTTCTCGGAATTGGCTTCTTCCCGATCGCCCCTGGAACCTTAGCCAGCGCTATCGTCGTCCTGCTCTACAAGCTTTATCTTTATAAATTGAGCTGGCCTCTTTATCTCACCCTCCTCGTCTTTCTTTTTTTTGCAGGAACTTTCTCCTCGACAATCTATTCCTCCCAAGTGAAAAAGAGTGATCCGAGAAATATCGTGATTGATGAGGCAGTTGGGCAGCTTCTTGTTTTCTTCCGGATGAGCGACATGAGTCAGGACTGGCGCTTTCTTCTGGCAGGCTTTTTCCTTTTTCGCGTTTTTGATATCATTAAACCCTATCCCATCAGAAAAGTTGAAACATTGCCCAAAGGATGGGGAATCATGCTGGATGACCTTGTCGCTGCGGTCTACGCAGGAATCGTTATCCAAGTTTATTTCCTTATAAAAATGCGCTGATAAGAATGACCAGAGAAAGTCTCAAAGTCGAAATTATGGCCATTGGCTCTGAGCTTCTGACCCCCTACTTCCTCGACTCCAATTCTCTTTATCTCACAGGCCGCTTGAACGAGCTGGGACTGGAGGTCTCTTATAAGACCATCGTCGGTGATGACTGGGATGACCTTGTCCTTGGCATTGAGCTGGCATTATCAAGGGCAAATCTGCTTGTCGCCATCGGCGGCCTCGGCCCGACAAAGGACGACAGAACCCGAGAAGCCTTTGCCACGGTACTCGGACGAAAACTCATCTTTAAACAAGAGCTTCTCCAGAAAATCGAGGCAAGGTTTAAGCGCAGGCGGCTGCCCATGCCTGCCGTGAACAAAAGACAGGCTTATATCCTGAAGGGAGCAGAAATTCTCGAAAATAAAAATGGCACTGCCCCTGGCCTCTGGCTCGATACGGGCACAAAGACAATCATCCTCCTCCCAGGACCTCCTCACGAACTCAAGCCGATGTTTGAGTTGTCGGCGTGGCCCAGGCTTCAAAAATTCAGAGCCAGCTATGGAGCTCGCAGCGTGTTGAAAACCACAGGCTTGACGGAATCAAAAATAGACACGCTTATCTCAGACCTTTATCCCCACGACCCGCGGCTGCGCCTCACCACTCTTGCCTACCCTGGCCAGATAGAAATCCATATTACAGCTCATTCAAACAAAAACCAGGCTGAGGCGGAAAAAAGAGCCCAAAAGTTGGCCAGGAATATCATAGAAAAGCTCAAAGACAACGTCTTCTCTTTATCGGGCGAGGAACTTGAGCAGGTGGTGGGAAATCTTCTGCGGCGGAACAAAAAGACTCTGGCGACGGCAGAATCCTGCACAGGCGGTCTTCTTGGCCATCGCATCACAAACATTTCAGGAAGCTCGGATTATTTTTTGATGGGCGCGGTCACCTACAGCAATCAGGCAAAGACGAATCTCCTGGGAATTCCTGCCCGCCTCATCGAGAAGCAAGGCGCGGTCAGCTCCCAAGTCGCGCAGGCCATGGCCAGAGGCGCTCGGGAAAAGGCAATGTCAAGCTTTGGCCTGGCCATAACCGGAATCGCAGGTCCTACCGGCGGAACCCCGGAAAAGCCTGTAGGCCTTGTCTACACAGCCCTGGCCTGGGATAGAGGTGCCGAAGCCGAAAAAAATCTTTTCGTGGGCAACAGGGAGATTATAAAATTTCAGTCCAGCCAGAAAGCCCTGGACATGTTGAGGCGTCACCTTCTTGAAGCCTCGAAAAAGAGAAAAGGAGCCTGAATTGAGAGCTTTTATCGCCATCGACCTTAACCCTGAAATAAAAAAGACCCTCTACGAGCTCATCAAAGAGCTGGATAAAGAGACCAAATCTGTAAAGTGGGTCTCCGAAGGGGGGATGCATCTCACCTTGAAATTTCTGGGTGAAATCGACAAAGATAGAGTTCAAGAGGTTGAAAATGTCTTGAAAAAGGTATCATCACAATACAGGCCTTTTTCAATGAAGCTTAAAGGCACTGGCTCATTTCCCCCCGGGAAAAAAGTGCCAAGAGTGCTCTGGATTGGCATCGAGGCGGAGGAAACTCTGAAAGCTCTTCAAGCGCATCTCGAAGGAGAGCTTGAAAAATTGGGATTTCCAAGAGAAGAGCGCAAATTTCACCCCCATCTGACCCTGGGCAGAGTGAAAATTCCGACTGGGCTCGGACAGGCCCTTGCTCTTCTTGATAAATATCAGGAAAGAAATTTTGGAGAAATGAAAGTCGAGAAAGTAGTTTTTCTCCAGAGCATTCTCAAGCCGACCGGCGCCGAATACTCTGTTCTTTCGGAATTTAAGCTCTCATGAAAATAGCTTTTGCTTTGCTTTCTTATCTTCTTGGATCAATCCCATCTGGATACATCTTTTTCCGCCTCGGCGAAAAAAAGGATATACGGAACTACGGAAGCCTGGCCACCGGAGCAACGAATGTCTTCCGCCTCAAGGGATGGAAATATGCTCTGCCGGTTGCCCTGATAGATTTTTTGAAAGGATTTCTTCCTGTTTTTTTGGCTCAAAAAATCTTTCAAGACAGCACCTTGGCCATGATCGGTGCTTTCTTAGCTGTCTTGGGCCACTGCTTTCCGATTTACATCAAATTCAAGGGGGGAAAAGGTATCGCAACCGCTTTCGGAGCCTATTCCGCTTTAGCCTTCAAGCCTTTTTTCTTCAGCTTTCTCATCTTCCTGGCAGTTATCGGAATCAGCCGCTATGTCTCCCTGGGCTCGCTCCTGGCCGCTTTAAGCTATCCCGTCTTTATCTATCTTTTCAACGAAGACCCAAGGATTGTATACTTAGCCTTAATCCTTTTTTCTCTGATCGCCTTTATGCATCGGGGTAACATCAGAAGACTTCTGCAAGGCCAAGAAAGAAAATTGGGGGAGAAATCGAGATGAAGGTCGCAGTTATCGGTGGTGGAACATGGGGGAGCGCTTTCGCACTTCATCTTGGCCGACTCAAAATCGAAACCCGGCTTTGGATCCGAGAGCAAGATGTCTACGAAGAGGCTCTGCGCTATCGAGAAAATAAAACATTTCTGCCTGGTTTTACTCTCCCTGCGAGTGTTTCTTTCTTTCATGACATGAAAGAGGCTGTGCAGTGCTCAAAGATCGCCTTTATTGCCGTCCCCTCCAAATTTTGCCGTCAGGTTTATGAACAGCTCGCTCCCGGTCTCAGCTCCAACCATATCATCGTCAGCATGACAAAAGGTATTGAAGAAGGCTCCTTAAAGCGAATGAGCGAGGTCATGGAAGAGATATTTAATCCTTTTATCACACCCCGCATCGCTGTCCTCTCTGGCCCGAGTTTTGCCAAAGAAGTTGCCGAAGGTCATCCGACTGCAGTTGTCTTGGCTTCAAGAGACCAAAAAATGGCGAAAAGGATTCAACATCTCATCTCAAGCCCCACCTTCCGTCCCTACACATCGGACGATGTCATCGGAGTTGAGCTGGCTGGAGCTGCCAAAAACGTCATTGCCATAGCAGCGGGAATTTCAGATGCTTTTCAATTAGGAAGCAACTCGGTTGCAGCTCTGGTCACAAGAGGAATTGCGGAAATGGCAAGGCTGGGAATAAAATTGGGGGCAAGGCTGGAAACTTTTGCTGGGCTCGCCGGCATCGGTGATCTCGTTCTCACCTGTACCGGACAACTGAGCCGTAACCATTACGTGGGCTATGAGCTGGGCAAGGGAAAATCTCTGGACAAGATTGTTTCTGCGAGGAAAACGGTTGCAGAAGGAATCACCACCGCACTTTCTGTCCATCAGCTGGCAAAAAGGGAGAAAGTAGAAATGCCTATTTGCGAGCAGATCTACCAGGTTCTCCACAGAAAGAAGGCCCCCAGAGCAGCCCTTCAAACTTTGATGAGCCGGAAACTGAAAAGCGAATTTATGCTGAAAAAAGGAGTAAAAAATGAAATATAAGCTCATTGGAATCTTATTCATCTGCCTGAATCTGATTTTCTGCGCATCTGCACAGAAAAAATTTGAAAGGGCGCAACAAAACGATCCTCAGTACCAGTATAATATGGCTATATTCTATTTAAATGCCGGGAACGTTGATGAGGCCATCAGACACCTCAAAGCGACTCTCGCTCTTAATAATCGCTATGATCTTGCTTATAACGCTCTCGGCCTTGCTTATTCGATGAAAGGAAATTTTGAGAGCGCTGTCGAACAATATCAGAATTGCCTAAGGATTAATCCAGCTTTTACCGAAGCCCATAACAACATGGGCACAGCTTACCAGGAGATGGGGCTCATCGATAACGCCATGCAAGAATTCAGGATTGCTATCTCGGACCAAAATTACAGGACAAAGGAGCTTCCTTATTACAACATGGCAAGGCTTTATCTGATACAGGACAAGGTCGAAGACGCCTTATGGTATGTAGAAAAATCCATTGAGTTCAATAAAAAATTCACCATGGGCTACAATTTCAAGGGGGTCATCCTGGAAAAACTGGGCAAATATGAGGAAGCGATCGAATGTTATGAGAGTGCTCTGACAAATATTGCCAAAGAAAAAGATGTGGATATCAACTTCAACCTTGCTGTTGCTTATTTCAAAAACAATGAATTCAAAAAGGCTAAGGAAATTTTCGAAAAAATATATATTCGAGCTACTGACCCTGAGATGAAAAAGGAAATAGACCGTTATCTGAGAATGATCAAATAATTCTCTATGTTCCTGCCTCCCAGCCAGCCAGGTATTGTTTCTGTTCCGGAGTGAGCCTGTCAATTCTCACCCTCAGACTTCTCAACTTCAACCGGGCAATCTCCCTGTCGATCTTGACCGGGACGGGATAGACTTTCTTCTGCATCGTACTTCCTTTATTGAAAAGATGCAGAACGCAGAGCGCCTGATTGGCAAAACTCATATCCATCACTGTAGCCGGATGGCCTTCAGCAGCAGAAAGGTTAATCAAACGTCCTTCAGCCAAAAGGTAGATCTTCCTTTTATTTTCCAACGTGTATTCTTTGACAAAATCTCTGATTTGTTTTTTGTCCTGAGCCATTTCCTCTAAAGACCGGATATCGATTTCAACATTGAAATGGCCAGAATTGGCCACAATGGCTCCGTCTTTCATCCTCAAGAGATGATCTCGGACAACGACATTTCTGTTGCCTGTGGTCGTGACAAAGATATCGCCAATCTTTGCCGCGTCTTTCAGAGGCATGACCTGGAAACCATCCATAACGGCTTCCAAAGCCCGGAGAGGGTCGACTTCGGAGATAATGACTTTGGCTCCAGCCCCGGCGGCTCTCATGGCTATGCCCCGGCCACACCAGCCATAACCAGCAATGACAAAGTTTAAGCCTGCTAAAAGAACGTTAGTCGCACGGAGAATGCCATCTATGGTGCTCTGCCCTGTGCCGTAGCGATTGTCAAAGAGATGCTTGGTGTTTGCATCGTTGACGGCGATAATCGGATAATGAAGGACTTTACTCTTAGCCATACTTCTCAGGCGTATCACGCCCGTAGTCGTTTCCTCTGTGCCTCCGGTGACACTCCCCAGTAAGTCTTTTCTTTGGGAATGCAAGGTGGAAACGAGGTCAGCGCCGTCATCCATGGTGATTTGAGGCCTGTTGTCCAGAGCTTGATTGATATGCCTGTAGTAGGTATCCGTGTCCTCTCCCTTTATGGCGAAAACGGATATGTCGAAATATTTCACCAAAGCCGCAGCCACGTCATCTTGAGTGCTCAGAGGATTGGAGGCTGTCAGGGCCACCTGGGCTCCTGCCTGCTTCAAAGCTCTCACCAGGTTTCCTGTCTCACTCGTCACATGCAGGCAGGCAGAAATCCTGACTCCCATCAAAGGCTTTTCTTTAGCAAACCTTTCTTTGATGATGTTGAGAACAGGCATGAACCTTGATGCCCATTCCATTTTCAGTTTCCCCTTCTCGGCAAACGTCAAATCTTTAACATCGTATTCCATGCATCTCTCCTTTCTGTCGCTTAAGCCTTTATCATCCCCTATAATCCTGCGCTTTTCCTCAAAGCCTCGACTTTATCGAGCTTTTCCCAGGTAAATTCCTGTTCAGTCCGGCCGAAATGTCCGTAACAAGCTGTCTTTCTATATATCGGGCGGAGAAGATCCAAAGCATTGATCATCCCTTTGGGAGTAAGGTTGAAATGGTCTCTTATCAATTCCTTGATTTTATCTTCCGAGATTTTAGAAGCTCCGAAGGAATTGACCATTATGGAAACAGGTTGGGGCACGCCGATGGCATAAGCAATCTGGACTTCCAGTTTGTCGGCAAGACCGGCTGCCACACAGTTTTTGGCAATGTAGCGGGCCATGTAGGAACCCGAACGGTCCACTTTCGTTGGATCTTTTCCTGAAAAACATCCTCCTCCATGGCTGCCAACGCCGCCATAGGTATCGACAATGATCTTACGGCCAGTCATCCCTGTATCGGCCAGCGGCCCTCCCTGCTCAAAACGGCCAGTTTCATTGATAAAAATTTTTGTGTTCTTATCAAGCATTGTAGCCGGAATGACGTCCTGGATGACCACGCGCTTGATATCTTCCCGCAAGTCATTCATCTTAATGCTGTGGTCATGCTGGGCAGCGATAACAATGGCCTCGACTCTTCTTGGTGTATCGCCCTCATATTCGACCGTCACCTGAGATTTACCGTCGGGTCTCAAATAAGCCAAAATGTTCTCTATGCGAGCTTGAGCAAGCCTCCTGACCAATTTGTGAGCCAGCATGATCGGCAATGGCATGTATTCTTCTGTCTCTCTGCAGGCATATCCAAACATCACCCCCTGGTCGCCAGCACCTTGTTCATGCTCCTCTGTTTCGTCGACTCCGATAGCGATATCAGAAGACTGTTCATGGATTGAGGAGAGGACGCTGCACGTCTCATAATCGAAGCCGTATTCTGCCTTGATGTATCCAATATCTCGAACAGTTTCTCTGACCACCTTCTGGAACTCGCAATAACCCTGGCTGGTGATTTCTCCGGCAATGAGGACAAGTCCGGTGGTGACAAGTGTCTCGCAGGCCACTCGACTTTTTGGATCTTGATTGATGATATCATCCAATACGGCATCAGAAATCTGGTCACAAATCTTATCGGGATGACCTTCTGTAACAGACTCGGATGTGAATAAATGTTTTCCTGCTTTGCTCATGTCTCACCTCAATTAGCTGATAGAACGAAACTTGAATAGCTGAAAAATTAGCATAAAAGCGCCTCATTTTCAACGAAATTCTTCTTCAGTAAAAAAAAGAGACAATTTTTAGATTGATTTTCATCAAGATTTTTGGGAAATAGATGCAGCGTCCATATCGGATTAGCCTTCGGAGTTCGCTCTTCGAGAGAAGCAGATGCGGTCTGACGCCCACGTCGAGAAAAGAGACTGATCTCCATTTTGGAGTTGGCGAAGGCTGAGTGGTGAAAAAACCGTTTGAAGGCTCAGGCAGATTGGCTCGAAGGTACGCCGCTTTTGCCCCAGCGAGCCAAAAGCGGCTCGGTTCAAGGCTTCGCTCTCCTCTCCCTTCGGTCGAGGAACCATGCCCGCTCAGCCTTTCACACGACCTTCTCACCACTCTGCCTTCGCCAGGTGATAGAGGGCCTGCGTGTTTTTGAACCCTTTAGCCTGAGCCAATTTGAATTTGGGTTCGCTTTTATGTTATTTTTAATTCTTATACATAAACATTGCAGTCATGCGGAACAGATCAAAATTGAAAAAAGACCTGACATTCAGTTTCTTCATGTTTCTTGCTGTAACGAGCTTTTTATTCGGTGTTCAAGAGAAAAAAGAAATCTCTGTTCCTGTAACTCAATTCAAATTAAAAAACGACCTCCAGGTCATTCTTTGCGAGGATTACTCTTTGCCTCTTGTCTCTGTTGTCGTTGGCTACAAGGTGGGTTCCACTAACGAACAGTCAGGAAAGACAGGATTGGCCTACCTGCTGGAGAATATGATGTTCCATGGTTCCGAAAACGTGAGCCGATTGCAACACGTCGGCCTCATCGATAAGGTCGGAGGGATATTGAATGCGACCACAACCGAGGACAAAACAATTTTCTTTCAGACAGTGCCTTCTAACCAACTGGCTCGAGTGTTGTGGCTCGAATCAGACAGGATGAATTCTCTCGATATTAATCCGCTCAAAGTTGAGCGGGTCAAAGAATCTCTTCTCGAGGAGATTCGGCACAGAAAGGAAATCAATCCTTATTTTGACAGTTTGCTGGAATTCGACAAACTTCTCTACTCTGATGAGGCTTACAGCCATCCTGTTTGCGGGATCGAAGCTGACATCAGAGATCTCACAGTCGAAGACATCAAGAAGTTCTATCAGACTTTCTACAGACCGAACAACGCTGTCCTTGTCATTGCCGGCAACTTCGACAAAAAAAAGACAGAGATAGAAATCCGAAAATATTTTGAAACCATTCCCAAAGGAAAAGAAATCCCCGATTCACAGACGCCAAAGCCAATGGAGAAGGAAGCAGTCATCAAAACCTTTGAAGATTCGCTCGCTTCCTCCCCCGCATTTCATCTGGGATATATTGCCGCGTCACCATCATCCGATGATTTCTATCCCATGAAAATTGTTGAATACCTGCTTTTGCGAGGGAAAACGTCCCGTCTGTACAAAAGATTGATCAAAAGAGAACGCATTGCTTTTAGCCTCAGCGGAGGAATAGAGAAAAGAAAGAATCTTTCGCGTCTAAAAATATTTGTCGTCAACAGCAATTATTTCATGGTTGAGAGAAGTCAGAAGGCCATATTCTCGGAAATAAGCAGACTCAAATCAAATCCCATCTCTGATAAAGAGCTTGAGAAGTCGAAAAACATGTTCGAGATGGATTATGTCCATCAGTTCGAGACATCTTTGGATAAAGCTCTTTTCTTCGCTGAGACCTTTCTCTCAAAAAATAGCATCGATGATCCATCCGATGAGCTGGCAAAGTATCTGGCCGTCACTCCTTATGCTGTAATGAGAGCTGCCAATAGATATTTAACTCAGGAAATCATTCTAAATATTAGATTGAAATGATGACAAGAAAAGCCGCGTTGAAGAGCGTTTGCTTCTCCTTGCTCCTGACCTTTCTTGCCCGGGACTCTCTTATCTCCCAGGAAAGATTTCGAAAAACTCCTCCCCTCCCTGATCCTCTTGTCGAGTTGAAGCTTCCAGAAGTCAATTCCGAAGTTCTGTCCAATGGCTTGGCCCTTTCGGTCATTTATCGAGAGAACCTTCCGATTATCAGTCTGAGAATGGTCATTTTTGCCGGAGAAAGCTCTTCCCCTGAAAAATTACCCGGAATGGCGACTTTTGCGGCCAGAATGCTCAACCTCGGGACTCTGGATCTTTCTTCCTCTGAAATTGAGGAAACGATAGAGGCCATCGGCGGAAATCTCTCAACCTCCACCAATCAGGATTACTCAGTTTTTGACTTCACATTTCTGGAAGAGCATTTTGAGAATGCCGTCGAACTCCTGAGCAAGATGATCCTTAATCCTGCGTTCAAAAAAATCGACACCGAGAATGTCAAAAGGTCCATGTATTATGAGTTGTTGAGCGAGAAGACCGATCCCGATTTTTTGGCCCGAAGACAAGTCCTGCGCTTCCTTTATAAAGACCATCCCTACGAAAGAAGCTTCTACAACGAAGATGTGATAAAGAATTTAAACCAAAAGGAGCTGACGGCTTTTTACGAAAAATATTACAGGCCAAACAACACACTTCTTGTCTTGACAGGCAGACTTAATATCAACACAGCATCCAGAATCGTCAGCCGCTATCTCAACACTTGGAAGGAAAAGGAGGTCAATCATCCCTTTCTCCAGCCTCCTCAGCCAAACGCCAAGAAAAGAATTTGTCTCGTCGACCTTCCAGGGGCCAAGGATGCCACAATCTATATGGGAAATCTAATCCTGTTCCCGGTCGATAAAGATATATTTCCCTTCCTTGTTCTGAATCAGGTGCTTGGAGGAACGACAAGCAGCCGACTCTTCATGAATCTCAGAGAGTCAAAAGGATATGCCTACTGGGCCTACAGCGAGCTTGAGTTCTTTAAAAACAGCTCTGTTTTTCTCATCAGAGCCAAAGTGAGACCTGAAGTGACTTATCAATCGATTGAAGAGGCCATAAAAGAAATCAAGAGCACCACCACCGAGGAAATCCCCAGTTTTGAGATCGAACAGGCCAAGTCTTACCTAATCGGAAACTTCCCGCTGCAAATCCAGACTGTTGACAGCCTGACCTCAAGAGTCTCTGAGTTTAAGGCTTTGAATCTGGAGACAGAGCTTTGGACGAAGTATTATGAAAACATCACGCTCGTCAATTCAAAAAAGGTCTTCGAGGCTGCAAGGGAATATCCACTTTCACTTCCAGTCGTGGTTATCGTTGGAGACAAAAGAACTATCACGGACTACATCAGTGATTTTGATGAAATAGAATATTACAACGACAAAGGAGATTTAATACAAACCATTAAAAAGGAGAAGTCCAGTGAAGATCGTTGAATGCGTTCCCAATTTTAGCGAAGGGAGAGACAGAGAAAAGATTAACGCCATAACCAAAGAGATAGAATCCACCCCTGGGGTGAAGCTCCTGGACGTGGACCCTGGGGAATCCACCAACCGGACGGTTGTGACTTTCATCGGCACTCCTGAAGGAGTCAAGGAAGCCGCTTTCAAGGCGATAAAAAAGGCCGCTGAAGTGATCGATATGAGAAATCAACAGGGAGCTCACAGCCGCATCGGCGCCACCGATGTCTGCCCATTCATTCCTGTCTCCGGCGTGACCATGAAGGACTGCGTCGAGCTTGCTCATGAGTTAGGAGAACGCGTGGCCAGAGAACTCCGCATCCCGGTATATCTCTACGAAGAGGCCGCTCAGAAGCCCGAGAGAAAAAACCTGGCCAACATTCGCAAGGGAGAATATGAGGGCTTGCCGGAAAAGCTGAAAGAACCTGAATGGGCGCCGGATTATGGCGAGTCTGTTTTTAACTCAAAATCGGGGGCAACCGTCATTGGAGCCAGGGAATTTTTGATCGCTTACAACATCAATCTGAACACCCGAGACCGAAAGCTTGCCCATGATATTGCACTGAACATCAGAGAGTCGGGGCGGGCAAAAAGGGATAAAGAAGGAAACATCATCCGCGACGCTGAAGGAAACGCCATCATGACTCCAGGCAAATTCCAGGCTGTCAAGGCTGTCGGATGGTATATCGAAGATTACGGGATTGCTCAAATCTCGATAAACTTCAACAATTACAAGCTTACCCCTCCTCACATCGTTTTTGATCAGGTCGCAAAAGAAGCTGAAAAGCTCGGATTAAGGGTCACAGGAAGCGAACTGGTGGGCTTGATTCCCAAGGAAGCCCTGCTCATGGCCGGGAGGTATTACCTGGAAAAACAGGCAAAAAGCCCTGGGCTTCCAGAAGAAGAGCTGATCAGGACGGCAGTGATTTCTCTCGGTTTGAACGATGTTGCGCCGTTCGATCCCAAGAAGAAAATCATCGAATCCCAGTTTGAAGAAGAGGGGAACTCGCTCCTTAAGCTTAGCTTGAGAGAATTTGCCAATGAGCTCTCCATGGATTCTCCCGCCCCTGGAGGAGGAAGCACGGCCGCTCTATGCGGAGCCTTGTCCGCGGCTCTCTCCTCCATGGTCTCCAACCTCACCGTAGGGAAAAAAGGATATGAAAAGGTCCAAAGGGATGTCAAACGCATTGCGATCAAAGCCCAGATTTTGAAGGACGAGTTCCTGAATGCAGTCGATCTGGATACCAAAGCCTTTAACAAAGTCATGGAAGCCTTTCGGCTGCCAACAAGCACGGAAGAACAGCAAAAGGAAAAGGATCAAGCCGTAGAAGAAGCCACAAAGGAGGCAACCTTGGTTCCTTTCACAGTCCTTGAAAAAAGTGTCGAAGCTTTGATGTTGGCCGAAGAGGCTGCTTTAAAGGGAAATAAAAACTCCGTGAGCGATGCAGGAGTGGCAGGACTCGCCGCCCAGGCTGCGGCTGAGGGAGCTTATTACAACGTCAAGATCAACCTGCCAAACATCCAGGATAAAGAATTTATAACGAAAATCAAAAAACAGGCCAACTCTCTGAAGAAAAATGCCTTGAGGCTCAGCGGTGCGCTGAGAGACATCATGGCCAAAGAGCTGAAGTGAAATTGAAGAACATATTGGTCACCGGGCCTCCCCGTTGCGGAAAAACCACTTTAATCCTAAGAATCAGCCGCGACCCTTCGTTTTCTCAGAGAACCGCTGGCTTCATCACCGAGGAGCTGAGGGAAGAAGGAGAGAGAATAGGGTTTAAGATCATTGCTCTTCCAGAAAAAAAAGAGGGGATACTTGCCCATAAAGGTTACCCTTCGCCCTATCGCGTGGGAAAGTATGGAGTTGACATAGAAGACCTGGAAAGAATCGGATGTTCCGCTCTTGAGGAGGCTTTGAACACGAGGAGGGTCCTTCTCATCGATGAAATCGGAAAGATGGAGCTTTTTTCGAAAAAATTTAAGGATATTTTGCTCATGGCTCTGGATTCGCCCCAAAAAATTTTGGCCACGATCATGGAACGGCCAAACGAATTTGCTGACAGGATTAAAGAGAGACGCGACGTTAAACTCTTCCATCTCACCCGTGAGAATTTTGATCCGACATACAGCGAAATCAAAAAGTGGCTCGAAAGGCCTTGAGGGTAAAGGAAGGAGGACAAATGAAAGCTCTTTTCGTTATCGATATGCTCAAAGATTTTTTGAACAAAAACGGCGCCCTGTACTGTGGTGATAAATCCCGGGAGATCATCCCTTTTGTCGAGGAAAAAATCGATGAATTCCATAAAGAGGGAAATCTGGTCGTTTTCATCTGTGATTCTCACGACGAAAATGACCTTGAATTCAAAATGTTCCCCAGGCACAGCGTGGCTGGTACAGAAGGCGCCGAGATTATCGACGAACTTCCTGCTGAGCCGCAGGATGTGATTATAAAAAAAACGCGCTACAGTGCTTTTTACAACACAAGCTTAGACGCTGTTCTGAAGGACAATAAAATCGACGAGGTCCATGTCGTCGGCGTTTGCACCTCGATCTGCGTCATGGACACGGTCGGCGATCTTCGTGACAGGGACATCAGAGCGTTCGTCTACAAAAAAGGTGTGGCTGATCTTGATGAAAAAGCCCACCAATTCTCTCTGAAAAGGATGGAGAGAATATACGGCGCCAAGATTATTTGATTGGATACTTTCGTGAAGGAGATGTGGATGGCAATATATTCTTTCAGAAATGGCCTCGCTCCCCTTCAGGTTTTTAACGCCGTTCCCTCGCAGCCCTTCTCGGCGGCTGCGGACCGCTCCGGCTAAACGGTTCGAAAACACGCGGGCTTTGCCCCAGCGAGTCAAAGCCCGCTCGGTTTCAGGCTTCGCTCTCCTCTCTCTTCGGTTGAGGAACCATGCCCGCTCAGCCTTCAAACGGTTTTCTTACCGCTTAGCCTGCGCGGGGAATCTTTTAAAGAGGCAGCTCGGGAAGGCTAAACCTTCAATGGTCGCTTCGGCCATCTCTGAAAGGCCTTCAAGGTAGGCACATAAAATGAAAGGCATCCATTTTCTTTCACTTGATAAAGATTCCGAGAAAAGGGGACATCATGAAAGAAAAAATTATCAAAGGAAGAAAAATCAGGCTTGTCGAAGGGAACATTGCCCTTCTCGAAGTTGAGGCGATCGTCAACGCTACCAACAAAAATTTAATCCTCGGTTCTGGCGTGGCCGGCGCGATAAGGACTCTTGGCGGACCCGCAATCCAGGAAGAGTGTAACAAAATTGGACCCATCAAAACAGGAGAAGCCGTGATGACTGGCGGCGGGAATCTCAAAGCCAAGTATGTCATCCATGCTGTCGGCCCTATTTCCGGCGAAGGCGATGAAGAGAAGAAATTGCGCAGCGCAACTCTGAACAGCCTCAAGATCGCCAAAAATAAGAAAATCGAGGGCATTGCCTTCCCGGCCATCAGCACAGGTATCTACGGCTTTCCAATCCAGAGATGCTCCGAAATTATGCTCGAATCGGCTATCGAATTCTTAGAAAAAAACGATTGTCCGAAGGAAATTGTCTTCTGCCTCTATGGACAAGACTCTTATTCTATCTTTGAAAAAACCCTCGAGAGGCTGAGCAGGTAAGATATTTTGAATCTCTGCCATTTTGTGTGGCTCATCTAAAAGCCTCCCCAGAGTGGCCT
>CAZJYC010000021.1:0-36821 GCA_964550165.1 uncultured Eubacteriales bacterium | reverse complement strand
ATGGTCACTGCTGTATTTTTGTAGTGTGTGTATGATCCCGGAGAGGGATTTGTCGTCCCGCCCGTGGATGCAGCAAGTGTGAGAGTATACTTTGGAGCCTCACAGAGAAGCATGACAACTGAAGAAGTATCCTCAGAGGAAGCGTCTGTCGTCAAAGTCAATAAATCTGTATCTTGAGGGATTATAGAAGTATTCTCAGGAGAAACATAAGTGTCCAAAGTTGAGGCAGATGAGTCCCAGATGAATCCACAGGATGGGTCGATATCTCCGTCTGAATAGAGCTTGAGGATGGCGAAATCCGCCTCTCCGCTGCCAACAGACCAAGTCGCTCCAGAGACGACATAGCCTCCATCGCTTGTCTCGAGACAGGAACGAGCATAATCATAATCCTCCCCACCATAAGCCTTTTGCCACTGGATAGCTCCCGATGATGAGAGCTTCAAAACCCAAACGTCATCTTCTCCTCCCCCAAAAGAATAAGTATACCCTGCGACAACATACCCGCTGTCACTCGTCTGCTGGATTGACCAAGAATAGTCGTAGTCCAATCCTCCATAGGTTTTTTGCCACGTAATGTCACCTGATGCCGTAAGTTTTAATATCCATGCATCTAAATCGCCAGCGCCAAAAGAATAACTGCAACCGACGACAATATAGCCGCCGTCTTTTGTCTGCTGAATGGTCGAAGACCAATCATAGTCAGCTCCGCCATAAATCCGCTGCCACTCGATCGACCCCGTTGAGGAAAGCTTTAAAACCCAGATATTATCCGAATAATCGCCAAAAGAGTAAGTTTCTCCACAGACAATATACCCGCTGCCGCTCGTCTGTTGAATGTACCAGGAATAATCAGAGCTGTCTCCTCCATAGGTCTTTTGCCATGTGACAGACCCGTTTGAAGCAAGTTTTAACACCCAAATATCGCAGTCCCCGGCACCATAGGAATAGGTATTACCTACGACAATATATCCGCCGTCGCTTGTTTGCTGGATCCACCAGGCGTAATCCTCATCAATTCCCCCATAGGTCTTCTCCCACTCAACAACTCCCGTTGAGGAAAGCTTCAATATCCAGAAATCATAGTCGCCGGCACCAAAGGAATAGGTTTCGCCAGCGACAATGTACCCGCCATCGTTTGTCTGCTGAATAGAATAAGCCGCATCATAATCAATTCCTCCGTAAGCTCGCTCCCACTCCACGGTTCCGTCGAATAAGAGCTTTATGACCCAGACATCTCCAGATCCAGCGCCAAAGGAGTAAGTCACGCCTGCCAATATGTAGCCTCCATCGCTTGTCTTTTGAATCGGAGACCGCGCTGAGTCGTAGGCACTCTCCCCATAGGTCCTCGCCCATTGGGCATGGAGGACCATTAAAGGCGTAAGAGCGATGAAGACCATGGCCATAAAAATCGTTCTTTTCAATTTAACCTCCTTTAATTAAATCGGAAAAAAATTTCTCTCTAAATCAAAAATTACCTCTTCACAATTTGTTTCTTTGAACAGTGAAAATCGTCTTTTTGACTTATGTGTCATGGAATTTGATACAAAATGATTATCGATTTCCCAAACTTTCTTTCCAAACTTTATTTCTTTTATATAGATATAAAATAAGAAGAAGTCAAGAATTTCAGCATGATAATGATAAAAAACTTCGATAAGCTTGCCCAACAGTTCTCTATAATCACCGGGATAAAGGAAACAGAAGAACTCAAGACACAGAAACTCACAGGAGCCTTTCTGCTCTGAAGCAAGAAAGACCCGCATGAATTTCATTTGAGATTTCTTGTCGGGTGGACTATAAATAGGGAGAAAAACAGGGAGGTTAAACAAGATGAAAAAATTGCTTCTTTCATCCGGATTTTCGGTTCTTATCTTCGTTCTCTTTTCTGGGCTTGTCTCCCTCTGGGGCCTGAAGAAAGACAAGCCTGCATATCTCAATCCGAACCTGCAGGTCGAGGAGAGGATAAAAGACCTTCTGGGCCGGATGACTCTTGAGGAAAAAATCGCCCAGCTCCAGTGCGAGATCGGGGAGGTCGAGGGGAAAAACATCATCACCGAAAAAGGCATCGGAAGCCTGGCTGTTACCCTCAGACCTTATGAGGCGAGGCAGGCCGCAGAAAAAGCTAACAGGATCCAGCGTCTTGCTCTGGAGAAAACGCGTCTGGGAATACCGATCATCATCCACGATGAAGCTCTCCATGGAATCGTCGGCAAGAAAGGAACAAGCTTTCCCCAGGCGATAGGCCTTGCGGCCACATGGAATACAGAGCTCATGGAAAAAGTGGCGACGGTTATCGGCAAGGAGACAAGGAGCCGGGGAATTCATCAGGTTCTTTCGCCGGTGGTCAATATCGCCCGGGATGTGAGATGGGGAAGGGTCGAGGAAACCTACGGCGAAGACCCCTACCTGACCTCCCGGATGGGGGTGGCTTTCTGCAAGAGCATCGAAAAAGAAGGCGTTGTTACAACTCCAAAGCATTATGCCGCAAATGTCGGCGACGGAGGCCGCGACAGCAATGTCATCCATTTCTCGGAAAGGCTGCTGAGGGAGATTTATTTTCCGGCTTTCAAAGCCTGCTTCCAGGAAGCCGGTGCGCAGTCGGTCATGGCTGCTTACAATGCCATAGACGGAATCCCCTGCTCTGCCCACAGATGGCTTCTGACCGATGTGCTCAGAAAAGAATGGGGATTTAAAGGATTTGTCGTCTCAGATTACGGCTCTGTCTCCGGCATCTACAGCATGCATCATACTGCCGCCTCCAAGAAAGAAGCCGCCAAGCAGGCGATCGACGCCGGGCTTGATGTCGAGCTTCCGGGCATCAACATCTATGGCGAACCTCTGCTTGAGGCTGCCAGGGAAGGGCTGGTCTCCGAAGCGACGATCGACGAAGCAGTCAGCCGTGTTTTACGGGCGAAGTTTCGACTGGGCTTGTTCGAAAATAGGGATGTCGCCCCTGAATACGCAGAAAAAATCAATGACTGCGCCGAGAACAGGGAGCTGGCTCTCCAGGCTGCGCGCGAAGCCATCGTCCTTTTGAAGAATCAGAACAACTTTCTCCCTCTTTCCAAGAATATGAAATCAATTGCGGTCATCGGCCCTGACGCAGATGCTGTCCGGCTTGGAGGCTACAGCGGATTCGGGATGAAAGCGGTCACTGTTCTTGAAGGCATCAGGAACAAAGTTTCCCGGTCGACAAAGGTCGATTATGCCAGGGGCTGCGAGCTGGAATGGACAGCGCTTCCACCGGTTCCTGCAGAAAATTTGGTTCCGGCCGATGCCAAAGAAGGAGTTCACGGCTTGAAGGGCGAATACTTCAACAACATGAACATGTCCGGGAATCCGGCTCTGGTCAGAGTCGATAAACAGCTCAATTTCAACTGGGAGTCAGGCTCCCCTGATCCAAAAATAAGCCCTGACCAGTTCTCGGTGAGATGGGCGGGGAAGCTTGTCCCTTCCAAGACAGACACTTATCAACTCAGCATAACAACTGACGACGGCGTCCGGTTTTATCTCGACGGAAAGCTGCTAGTCGAAAGCTGGTTTGACCGCGCTCCGACATCAGATTATATTTCCCTGAAGCTCGAAAAGGGCCGTTCCTATGACATCCGCATCGAATACTATGAGAACGGCGGAGGTGCAGCGGCCAGCCTGGGCTGGAACCTTAAGCCCAAAGAAGACATCGGAATTCAAGAAGCAGTCCTTGCAGCCAAGAAATCCGAAGCCGCAGTCATTGTCACCGGCATTATAGAAGGCGAAGGCCGGGACCGAGCCAAGCTTGACCTTCCAGGTCTTCAAGAAGAATTGATCAAAGCGGTGAGCGAGGCCGGCGTACCGGTCGTGGCCGTCCTCATCAACGGAAGTGCGGTCACCATGAGCAACTGGCTTGATAGAGCGGCTGCGGTCGTTGAAGCCTGGTATCCGGGAGAAGAGGGAGGCAATGCTGTGGCCGATGTCCTCTTTGGCGATTACAATCCGGGTGGTAAGCTGCCCATTACTTTCCCTCAGTATGTCGGACAGGTTCCGCTTTACAACGACTACAAGCCCACTGGCCGGGGCTACGACTATGTCGACCTCAGCGGCAAGCCCTTGTTTCCTTTCGGTTACGGATTGAGCTACACAGAATTTGTGTTCAGCAACTTGCAGATAATCCCTCAAAAAATAGGGCCTGAAGATAAAGTCCAGGTCAGCGTGGATGTCCAGAATGTGGGAAAACGCAAAGGCGACGAGGTAGTTCAGCTCTATCTGCGCGATGTCGTCTCTTTTCCAGCCAGGCCGGTGAGGGAGCTCAAGGGATTTCAAAGATTAACGCTTGAGCCGAACGAGAAAAAAACTGTCACTTTTGTCCTTACGCCGGAAGAGTTCTCTTTTCTCGATCTCAACCTGAAAAAAGTCGTGCAGCCAGGAATTTTTGAGATTATGGTCGGAAGCTCATCTGAAGATATAAAAGTGAAGGGAAGTTTCGAAGTCGTCAGCCGCTAAGAAAAAGAAACGCTAAGCCTCAATTTGCCGGTAAGTGCCAATTCTCGTCAATTTCTTATTTAGACCGATATACATTTTTGATATACTTAGTTTATGAAAATCTCAGCGTCAGAAGTCAGAGCGGCTAAAAAGCGATGGGAAAATGTCAATGCAGCGGAAAGGGAGGAGCTAAGGCAGACTCCTCTATCGATAAAAATCATCCAGTTGGCAGCTCTGATGGAATCGGTCAAGGGAATGGGTTGGGAAAAATCTCTTTCTGAGGAAGAAAAAAAAGTCAGAATGCGTTGGCAACGTCTCAGGGATGCCTATCGTGCCCGCTAACCTTGGTTGAGGGAGTTTGCAAAAGCCCTGAATATGCCGGAGATCTTCGACGAAGTGGAGAAGATAATCGTGAGCGTTAAGAAAAAAAGGAAGTAAGACGGCTAAACGCAGCGACGAAAAATTCTAAAAATTTCCTTCTATTATTTTCTTCTCCTCGTTGGTGATATTATATAGTTTGTAAACAATCTCATCAATTTCTCTATCAGTTTTTTCAATTTGCCTCTGGATTAACTCTCTTTCACTGCCTTTTGAATTCTGGATTTCTTTATTTAAGCCCAGCATAGCATCAACCAATGTCACAAGATCGTCATGCACTTTCTTCTCGGCAGGACTCTTCAAGTCAATAGCTTTTATAGGTAATTTATCTAAATAGGTTTTTGAAATATTAACTGTTAGTACCGATCTATTTGTAAAATTACATATATAGTAAAGCCGCATTATTTTTGAATTGAGCAAACTTAAAATAAATTTTAAATCGTAATTACAATTTTTTTTTGCAACTAAGTTATTTACTGAATATTATATTACCGTTTCGGTGGCTTCAAATTAATTGAGATGAAGTGCCCCAGCCAGAGACTTTGGAGATAATCAGGCTATTTTTTAACTTTCTTGCGGATTGAAATTTATTTTTGGTTAAAAGGATATTCTCTATTTTTGTTTGATCTTTAGCAAGATATTGGGTTTATTTCTTGTCCTTGAGGAAGATGAGGTTGGCTTCCTGCTTCATCCATCGGCCTTGGCTCAGCTCCCACTTATGAATTTCCAGCCTGGGCGCTGATCTGGATTTTGCGATCTCAAGCCTCTCCTCCTCGGAAGGAATTTCTTTTTCTTCCCCTTGATTCTCGTCATATTGGGCGATGAACCTGAAAATCTCCTCAGGCTTTAAGGCGTAGGCGGCGACTAAAGGCTGCGAAGCAATCTGCTTGTCTGCGAGCCTGACGGGCGCGGCAAATTTATTATTTTATGAGATCGCCACGCTCCCTTCGGGAGCTCGCGATGACACGAGTGTCATTTTTCAAAAACAGCCGCTATCTCATCTCCGCTGTGTAAACGGGTTAATTTCTCCAGTTCAACCACAACTAGCTCTCCCTCACTCTTGAACTGAGCAGGAATCTCTTTTAAATTGACAAGGACTCTTTTCAGGGACTTAAATTCATACTCTCTTGATACTCCCAGCCTCAAAAGCTTGAGATTTCCGTATTCCACTTTTAAGGTGACCTTGTTGCCCTTGGCTGCGAAGCTTCCCCAGCCGCTTCCCGAAGACCAGAAGGTGAAGAAATCGTCTTTGTTGATTCTTGGAGAAAAAGCGATGAAGTTCGAGACACCGTCATATTGATAGCCAGAAAGCGCCAGGAGAACAGCCCAGCTGGCCATGGCCCGGGCATAATGATGGCCGCACTCCAGCTCATCCCAGGGATTGCGGTTAAAGCCTCGGTACCTGTCCCTTGCCGCCTTGACAATGGTCAATCCTTCATCCACATAACCGGAATAGATCAGAGAAGCTGCAACCTGGTATTCGATTCCTGTCCAGACCTCGTCGGAATAGACAAAAGGAAGGGCCGGCCTTGCCCCTTTGGGCCAGGTGCAGAGCAGGAGTCCAGCCTCTTCGTTCAGGGCATAGACTCTCTGGACGTTGGAAAAGCTGCTCAAATCTTTGACAAAATTAGAGTTAAAAATAGAAAGCATCGCTTTATCGACGTGGGCTTTTTCGAGGATATAGCCCAATCCTGCGACATGAGCCAGATACTGCCCCAGCAGCTGGTCGGACAGGCATCCCTCTCCATACTGGTATTTCGGAACGACTTCCCCTTTTTCCAGCGCCTCTTTTTTCCCTCCACGCGACTCCTTGCCTTTGCAGGCAGGATTGTCGCAGATTTTTTGAGGGGAGCGAAGGTGTTCAGGGACGATAAGACCTTCCATAACGTGAATTTTCTGAATGTAGTAATCCCCGTTCCAGAGCAATTTGTCGTATCCTTTGGAGCCCTTCTCGTAGATTTCTGAGTATTCTTTGGCCTTCTTTGGCTCCCCTACAGCACTGGCCATTTCCGCGCAGGCTTTAAGAGCTGCCAGATACAGAGAGCCGGTCATAGTGTTCGGCCCATAAAACTCAATGTCGTAGGTGTTGTGCTGCTCACCCTCCATGACGCCGTTTTTGTCCGGGTCCCAAGGCAGGAGAAGCCTCTCTTTCTGCCAATCGAATTTTTTATCCGCCTCTCCCACGCCCTTCCAGGCAAACTCGAGAGCAGCCTTGACCTTGGGCCAGAGCTTTTTAAGCCATTCCGTATCTCCGGATAATTTCCATTCCCGGTAAGCGCGGACGATGTTTCCCATCTGGCCGTCAGCGCAAGGCTTAAACGTCCACCAGTAATCGCCGAGGGGCATCAAAGTTCTAAAAACCTGGTAGCCGTTGTCAAAAGTATTGTGAAGAAAGTCCGTTTCCCGCATCGACCTTTCCAGAGAAGGAAAGAGATAGGCGAGGGTCTGCTCATAATTCCAGACATGGGTGCAGTTCATCGGACAGCAGCCAGAATCATCCGTCAGGCCTTCGAACCCGAAAAACTTGCCGTCTTCAGTGCGCAGCACCAGGTTTGTTTTGAGAGAAGATGCCTGCGAGGAAACCGCGTCGATAACAGAGGAGGGGTAGGTCGAACGAAAGAGAATGTCGTGGAATTTCCTTGTGTCCTGTTCAAGCTCTCTTTCATTCTCGATGAGGTATTGGGCCACATTCCAGGCATCAGCAAATTGAGTGGTGTAGAAATTTTTGAATTTTTTGCCGCGCACCTCCTCTTCCCTGTTCCAGTAATTCTCCCTGTTGGGAAAATACCAGGTTAAATAAAATGGAATGAGTTTTTCCTCTTGAGGTTCGAGTTCGAGGTAGACCAAAAGCGTGGCGATATCGCTTCTTCCTTCCTCGGATTCCTGGCTGTCGGAGAGAACTTTGATTCGCCCGTCATCGGCAAAATCATCCCAGAAGATGTGGGCATTATCCCACCACCCTCCCCTGTACCATCGCGTCTGAACCTCTACATTTTTCTCTGTGGTGACAAAGGCTATGCTTCCGTAATCGACAGAGTCCTCAGCGGCTCTGTTGGATTTCATTTTGATTCCCCGGAAATTGCCGTCGTCGCTATACTGGTTGATGTTCCTTCCATAGCTTTTTCGGCCGTCCTTATCCGCAGTTTTTATCTGATTCAGCATGCTGAAAGCCAGAGAGAGTGCGATTTTGGCATCTTTCTTGTTTTTGACCTTCCACTTAAAAATTGCAGCGGGCATGCCGCTTCTTTCAGGGGAAAGGGGGATAAAGGGATTGTAAGCTTCTAACTTCACACTCAAGGGAACGGCACTATCTTTCAATTCAAGATAAGCAATAGGATATTCTCCCCTGAATGTTGCCTCTTCAAAGCGGGAGACGCCCGGGAGCTGATTCCTCGGGATTCCCATCCAGGCCGCATAAGGAGGAATTAATTTCCGTTCTAAGATTTTGGCCACAGCTTCTTTCCCTTCTTCTCTCACCCAGATGGAGAAAAAAGTGAACTCCGGGTTTTTTCCTTTATCGGGCCTGTTAAAAATTTCGAGCTCCCGGATCTCCCCTCGTCCTCCAAGCGTGATATTCCCTGTCCCCAACCCTCCGATGGGAAAGGCGATCGAGTTCAAATCTTCCCCAGCATGCTCCCTGACCTTCCCTGAATCAGACAGCTTTTCTCTCTCTGAAACTTGATTCCTGCCAAAGATAAAATAAGACATGGCTAAGACCATGAAAAAGAGAAGATAAAAGATTTTCATTTCTCTCCCTCGTCAAAAATTCCAGTTGTTAATTTTCATTCAGTCTTTATGTTTATGCATCTGGCATTTGGCAGACGCACAACCGACTTCCGCTTGCGTTTCTTCTTTGATCCGAACTGATTTAAAAAAAGAAGAGCATAGCAATTATTTTATGAGATGGCCACGCTCCCTCCGGTCGCTCGCCATGACAACGTAACAGAATTTAATGCGCTTATATTGTTTCGTGGATTTTAATTGGCGAAGTAGCCCGCGCGGTGGATGACCCTAAAATTCTTATCTTTGACCGTCACTTTTATCTCCCTAAACTTTCCGTCTTTCTTATAGCTTTCGGGCGAATAATAAAGGAGATAATAGTTCTCGGATGCGGCAAGGGCATTCCGGAATAAAGAGGCCGAGTTCGCAGCGCTGTCGAAAAATCCACCCGTTGCTTCTGCCATCTCCCTGAAGACCGCGTAGATATCTTCAGAATGCTCCTCCATCCGGACTCCATAAACATGTTTGGGGGGTGTGGTGATAAACAGAAAATGGATGGAGATGGAAGAATCCGCATAAGCCTTTTTCATCTGATTGACATCGACATTGATGGCTCTCTTGTAGAATTCGAAAATGCCGGTCACGGTGTGATGGATGTCTGGTCTGTCCTCAAAGATGCTTAGATACTGATTTAATATTTTCGGATCAATCTTGGGAATAAACTCTCTCTGGTAGAAGATAAAAACGCACTTCTGGCCCTCCCTCTCTTTCAATAAATTTGCAAAATCAAGGAACTTCTGTTGATCGAGATTCCTGATATTCTCTAACTTCCCCAGAAGGTCGGCATACCGCGTGAGCTGTTCCTCAAAGGGCATGCCCTCATACTCGCTCCTGGCGTAATCGTCAAGAGTCCTGGTCAAAACTTGGAACATCTGCTGCTCAGGATTGGTTGAAAGGCTTGATTCTCCAGTCGTTGTCATCCTTGATTGAATGGCTCCGGATAAAGATTTGGCCAGCTGGACCATGTCCTCCACTGTATCTCTGTATTCCGAGCTTCCGACCAATGCATCCTTCCTGAGTATTCCTTTGAGTTGATTCACGACTTCCTCTTTGGATAGGGCTTCAAACGTTCGGCTTTTTAGCCTGTATGTCTTCATCGGCGTGACGATGGTTAGCGTGTCGTCGGGCGCGACAACATTCTGGATGAAGTAACTCACGGCATCTCCAAGCTTTGGCGTATATTCAGATATTTCAAAGAAGAGATAAAAATCTCGTGAAGTCTTGGGAGAGAACCGCCTTTTTTCCTCTCGCCTTTCTATACTCTTTTTTTTCACCAGATAGACCGCTTCAATTTTCTGGGGGATACCGTCCTCGAAAACCTCAAAATCGTCTATGGAAAGACTATCCACAAACAACTTCCCCTGGAACACTCGGACCGGCACCTCGATATTGATGACAAAGGTTTCCTCGGAAAGCTGCTGAGCGAATACAGAAAGACTGAAAAGTAAAAGTCCCGTCAATAAGATCGTCTTTCTCATATTTCCCTCAAAGTCTCTAAAATCTCTAATAGCAGAGAAGCCAATCGTTGTCAATTCCACGAGGCGCTTGTGCTCACGAGAGCTTGGCGGTGATCAGGTGAGATGTCTCCTTTTTAAGATTTCAAAGCTCTTTTGTTACTTGCCGCTTGGAATTAAAAACTTGTGAGGATTTGAATCCATGTCAATGAAATTGTCCGATTCCTCGATCAGCTTCTGGGAGCTGGACTTGCCGAAAGCCATAACCTCGACATAGCAGCCTAAAGCATGCTTGAGGTGCTGGACCAGAGGCACGAAATCCCCGTCCCCGCTGACAAGAACAATGGCATCCAGCTTCGAGGCGAACTCGATGGTATCCATGGCAATTCCAATATCCCAGTCGCCTTTCTTGGCGCCCCCAAAGAAAACCTGCAGGTCTTTGGCTTTGACCTCATAACCCAGGCTTTTGAGCGCCTCAAAGAAATTGACCTCCTCTTTCACGTCAGCCTTGATCACATAGGCAATGGCCCGGATAAGATTCCTGCCCCGGATAGCCTCCCTGAGGAGAATTTTAAAATTGACTTTGGCCTTGTAGATGTTTCTGGCAGAATAATACATGTTCTGGACATCGACAAAGACCCCGACCCTTTGCTCCTGATAAAGATTCGGACTCGCCTTCTTTCTCATCGCCTTCCTCATTTCTCCCTTAACTCCCCCATTTCTGGAATAAAGAATATAACAAATAACGGAGACCAGAGCAAAGGAAATCAGCTCAAAAAGGCCAGAAAGATCCGTGGATTAAACCATATCTAGAATGTCGCCCATCCTCTCTTTTTTTATCTTGAGGTATTTGATTTATAGGCTATTCCATTCTTCAATAGCAATTTGTCTGCCTATTATATCTTCAACTTCTTTAAGCATTATCCTGAGCTGGGGTACTGAATATTCTAAATTGGAAGGAAGGGTTAATCGGTGGTTTCTATAAACCATGAATTGATGACGAGTTCCTGAATAGGGTCCTTCAAATTCAAGCTTGCAAATTTTATTGATAAAATCACGGCGTTTACAGGGTGTCCATCGACTCAAACTGAGCTTCCTTATTTAAGTCTATACCCTCTATCACTGGCAAGGGATGTTTTAATTTAAGTCCGACAAGGATCCAGTCTTCTAAAGTTGAACGCAATTCAATTTCACATTCACGTAAAGTAGATGCGAATGCTATAACCCCTTTACATTGGGGAATTTTTCCTGCAAATGTTCCATCTTCAAGTTTATCGTATATTGCTAATGCCATCGCTTGTTCCACATAATCAGTAAGTATAAATCTTGGTGTCATGGTAACCTCATTTGTTTTTTATTTTAATATTAGTGAAGTTGCAATGCAATAGAAAAGCCTTGAAGAATAAAAAGTGAATGCTTACATCACCAAAACACGTTTGACGCCAAAAGATGCTGATGTTATATTTCAAATCCTGGACAGAAAATCAAAAGTTGAGGATATAATGAAGAGGCGCTTCGGCCAGCTCTGAGAGGCTTTTTGTTAGCCAAATCTCCTTCAACCACACAAAATGGAAGAGATGCAATGAAGAAAGCAGCTAGATTTGTTTTTTTCCTGTTCCTCCTCAGCCTTTTTCTTTATTTCAGTTTTGGAGAAAAGAAAGCTGACTTGAGAGCGGAGAAGCTCGAAAATTTCTTCCGTAAAAAGGACGTGACTATAGCCATCACCGACTCCGGGCTGGGCGGCCTTTCCATCATGGCTGATGCTGTGGAGAGGATGAAGGAATCGAGAGTTTTCCGAAAGGCAAATTTTGTCTTTTTTAATGCCCTCTTCTCCAACGAAGGAGGCTACAACAGCCTGAAAACGCGGGAGGAAAAAATCCGAATTTTCGACAGCGCTCTGCAGAGCCTCGAGAAAAACTATCGTCCGGACTTGATCCTCGTCGGCTGCAACACTCTGTCCGTGCTCTATAACGATACGCCCTTTTCCCGCGAGACAGCCATCCCTGTTGTCGGAATCATCGAGGCCGGGGTTGAGCTCATCGCTCAAAACCTTGAAAAATCGCCCGGTTCCAGAGTCATCATCTTTGGCACCCAGACAACAGTTGCCGAGGGAACCCATAAAAGCAAATTAGAAATACGGGGGATCTCTCCAGAAAGGATTGTGCTTCAAGCCTGTCCGGAACTGGTCACTTACATCGAAAAAGGCTTTGCCAGCGAAGAGACAGAAATGCTTATTGCTGGTTATGTCGATGAAGCCTTACAGAAAATCCAAAGGCCTGAATCGCCTCTTTATGTCAGCCTGAACTGCACCCACTACGGCTACTCCCTCGATCTCTGGAAGAAAGCCTTTGAGGCTTATGGAATAAAGCCGGCTGCCTTCCTCAATCCCAACGCTAAAATGACAGATTTTCTCTTCACGTCCCAAAGGCGCAATCGTTTCAAGAGCAAAGAAATTTCTACCCGAGCTGTCTCCATGGTCAAAATCAGCCAAGAGACAATCGAGTCCCTGGGGAAATGGCTGAAAGAGGTTTCTCCTCAAATGGCTATGGCACTGTCGAATTACGCACTGAAACCCGGGCTTTTCGAATGGAAAAAATATGTGATCTCCTGGAAATAGCCCGAGTCTGCTTTTCTCTTCTCGCCGGGGCAAAGCCCGCGTGTTTTCGAATTATTTAGCCGGAGTGATCCGCAGCCGCCGAGAAGGGCTGTGAGGGAACGGCGTTAAAAACCTGAAGGGGGGCGAGGCCATCCCTGAGAGAGCTTCCAGAGGATACACACAAAATGGAAGAGAGCCGCGAAATTGTTTCTTTTTTTGTGTAACCTTTTTCCTGAAAGGAAGTCTTAATCAATGAGCAAGGAAAAAAAAGGAACACCGGAAGTGAATTCGCAAGCGGACAACCAGATCATGATAGATATCAAGGAAGGCAAAGTGGAAAAGCTGGCAATTCTATTCGAAAAACACCATGTCGCTCTCTACAACTTCTTCCTCCGTTTGACCGGAAACCGCAACGTCAGCGAAGACCTGGCCCAGGAGGTTTTTTTCCGCATTCTCAAGTACCGCCACACCTACCAGGGTCAGAGCAGATTCACCGTCTGGATGTACCAGATCGGCCGCAATACCCATATCGACCATTTAAGAAAGCAAAAGGAAACAGTTCCCCTGGATGATCAATTTGAGGAAGCCGCAAGCGAGGATCTAACACCTTCAGAAGCCGTAGAGCGCCGGCAGGATATCGCTCTGCTGCGCAGGGCGCTGGCCATGTTGCCCCTGAAGAAAAGGGAAATCCTGGTTCTCAGCCGCTTCCAGAACCTGAAATACACGGAAATTGCCGAACTTTTAGGCTGCCATACGGGGACGGTAAAAGCCCATATCCACCGCGCAACCAAGGAACTGGGAAAAATCTACTTTGAACTTGCGGGAGGGATGCTATGAGATGCAAAGATATTCAGGAAAAATTTCTTGATTATCTGACCGGCGAAATCGACGAAGCCTCCAAAGACGAGGTCCAAAGCCATCTCAGCGCTTGCTCCTCCTGCCGGGAGGAGCTGGAAAGCCTGAGCGAAATCTGGACAAAGCTGGGAGTTCTGCCGGAGGAGCAACCCGGAAAGTCCATGCGGCCTCGTTTTTATGCCATGCTCGAAGCCTACAAAAAGGGGCTCGAGCAGGAAAGTCCAACCTCTAAATTAAAGAAAATTTTTGACACCTGGTTTGGCCGGATGTGGCCAAGGCCGGCTTTGCAGTTGGCTTTCACTTCGACGTTTCTCTTCATAGGGCTGGCGGCAGGATATTTTCTCAGCACCAACGGCGCAAGAACGCAAGAAATGGCTCAGCTCCGCCAGGAAGTCCAGACCATGCGGCAGACGCTGGCTGTTTCTCTGCTGGATCAGCCTTCTCCAACTGAGCGGCTCAAAGGCGTCAGCCTGAGCTACAGCATGGAAAAGCCAGGGGACAAAATTCTTGAGGCGCTCCTCCAAACTTTGAACGGCGACCCGAATATCAACGTCCGGCTTTCGGCCGTCGATGCCCTCTACCTTTTTCGGGAGAATCCGAAAGTCAAAGAAGGACTGATTACTTCTCTTTCCAACCAGACATCTCCCCTTGTCCAGGTTGCCCTTATCGACCTCATGGTCAGCCTGCGCGAAAGACGGGCCATCGACTCCCTGAGGACATTGATAGCCGATGAAAAAATCAATCCCGATGTCAGGCAGCGGGCTGAACAGGGCATTCAGCAGATCCGCTATTAAAGGGAGGAACGGCGATATTTTGATAAATAAAAAGAATCAATAGATGGAAAGGAGGATAAAAATGAAAAAAACTCATCCATATTTAGCAACCGTGATTCTTGCGATGTTCCTGGGAGCTCTGGCCTTTACCCAGGAATCTTCTCCAGACAAAGCCACAGTGCCTTTCAGCAACCCCTCAAAGCCGGGAATGGTCGAAGCCAATGTCTACAGCGGCAGTATCACAGTCAAGGGCTATGAGGGCAAGGAAGTCATCGTCGAAGCCAGGCTGCGGGGAAAAGTAGTTTCCGAGGAAAAAAAGGAGCCCAGCGAGAAAGCTGCTGGGATGAAGCTGATTCAGGTGGCAGCCACCGGCCTGACAGTCGAAGAAAAGAACAACGTCATGGAAATAAGCGCCGAGTCGTATAAGAACACAGTCGACCTGGCCATTCAGGTCCCTCACGCAACCTCTCTCAAGCTCGGTTCCTACCGGAACGGAGAGATTGTCGTCGAAAACGTCAGCGGTGAGATCGAAGTCGAAAATTACCAAGGACCGATAAAGGTTACCGGTGTTTCTGGAGCCGTGGTGGCCAACACTTATAACGGCAACGTCACAGTGACGCTGACCAAGGTTGCTCCTGACAAACCGATGTCATTCAGCACCTGGCGCGGCGACATCGACGTGACCCTTCCCGCAGACGTCAAAGCCAACGTGAAAATGAAGTCAGAGCGGGGCGATATCTACAGCGATTTCGAGGTCAAAATCCTGCCGGCCCCGCAAAAAGATGTTGAAAAAGCACGAAAAGAAGAAGGAAAATACAAAATCAGCTTCGGCAGATACATTTACGGCAAGATTAACGGCGGAGGGCCTGAATTCCAGTTCAATAACTACAGCGGAGACATTTTCATCCGCAGGGCCAAATAGAAAACTCCAGCGGGCTGAAAAAAGGGAGTCCTTCGGGGCTCCTTTTTTTATTTGGCTCTCTTGCTCTTTTCGCTGCAAGAGACAAGAATTCTATTCCTCAAACCCTGTTATTTAATCTTTTTTAGATTCTCGAGTTTTTCAATGTACTGTTCCTTATCGATGATACCGTAAATCTGTTCCTTGCTGTACATCTCAAGCGCTCCCAGAAACTCGTTTCCTGCAAAAGCTCTCTGTGACAATATCCAGTTTTTGGGTTTCGAAAAAATGAAAACATAATTAATGTGACTCTTTCCAAAGAAATAGGTCCAGACTTCTCCTGTCCTTCCCTGAATATCTTCTTTGCTTCTATCGATAACGACTTCGGTTCCCCTGCCGGAAGTGCCCACCTGCATGCCCCAGTCATCGAGCTGCTGGTATTCAATTGATGCCGGACTGCCGTTCAAAAGATAAATTCGTGAACGGTCTGTGTTCCAGGGTTGCAGCGAGTTCTCCTTTTTGAAAAACTTCATCACAAAATCCAACCTCTCCAGGAATGTTATTCTGGAATCTTGCGTCCTAAATTCCCAGAAAAGCTTCTGAAATTCTTGCTTCCCTTCTAAGGAGAGTTTTTTATAAGTCTCCCGCTCAAAATCTTGCATGATGATATAGTGCTGCGTATACCAAGCGTCTTTGGACGGAAGTAAACTGATGTGGCAGGCTCCCAAAGTCAGACAGACAAGAGTCAAAACTCCTATTTTTTGCATATTCATTGTCCCTCCCTTGGAGATGATATTCTAGATTTCTGCTTTTTATGTATTGTCTATTTTATAACACAGAGAAATATTGATGTCAAAATCCGTGCCTTCAGCTTTCAAGGCAATCAACATGAATATATGCTGTTCTCAGCAAGGTGAAACCATCAGCTTGAATTTCCCTTAAAAAATCGAGTTCTGCCTGCTCGAAGCTCTTGATTCAGGAGGCTTTAAACGCTTCTTTTTTTAAAACCGCCTTTTCGACTCTTCTCTCCTGGACAGAAACGCCGATTCCCGGAAGGTCAGGGACCTTAATTGTGCCCTGGCGGGTAAGCTCCACTCGAGGCTCGATCAAATCTTCAGCATAGTATCTCCGGCTCGCGGAAATGTCGTTGGGCAGCTTAAAGTTGGGCAAGGTTGCCAGATGGAGGTTGTGCGCCCGGCCTACTCCGGACTCAAGCATTCCCCCGCACCAGACTGGAATTCTCTTTTCCTGGCAGAAATCATGGATCTTTCTCGCTTCGACCATTCCTCCCACCCGTCCAACTTTGATATTGACAATGCGGCAGCTTCCCATTTCATGAGCCTTCCGCACTGCCTCAACAGAGATTATGCTTTCATCCAGGCAAAGAGGCGTTTTCATCTCTTTCTGGAGGCGGCTGTGGTCCCACAAATCATAAGGCGGGAATGGCTGCTCGAGCATGAGAAGCTTGAAGGCGTCAAGTTTCTTCAGGCTGTCTTTATCTTCAAGGCTGTAGGCACCGTTGGCATCGACCTGGAGAGGGATGTCCGGAAATTTCTTGCGCACTTCCTCGCAGACCTGAATATCCCATCCTGGCTTTATCTTGATTTTCACTCTCAGGTAGCCCTCTTCGAGAAAGGACTGAATCCTTTCCAGAAGCTCGGAAAGGGAATCCTGAATTCCGACGCTGACTCCAGATGGAATTACTTCCCTCACCCCACCGTAGAGCTTCCACAGAGGCTTGCCTTCTTTCTTGCCCTGGACATCCCAGAGGGCAAGCTCAAGTCCTGCTTTGGCCATGGGATGTCCCCGGAATCTCCGCGCTTCTTTGTAAAAATCACCGGGATCGTAAATGGATTTTCCCAGGACTGCAGGAATCAAAAACTCTTTCAAGACATGCCAGGCTGTGGATGTTGTCTCATAGCTGTAAAGAGGACTGTGGCTGGCCACCACTTCTCCATAGCCGCAGATTCCATCCGCATAAACCTTGACCAGGATAAACTCCCGCTCATACTCGCGGCCAAAGCTTGTCTCGAAAAAATGGACATAGGGCAGTTTGAGCAGCAAAAGCTCCACTTTCTCAATCTTTACTTCCATCTTCTTTTTATTTCAAAAAAAGTCTATCAATAAATTCCTGATGGAAACAGGATCAGGCTGGGTGTTTCGAAAACACGCAGGATTTGCATAAAATTGGCGAAGGCGGAGTGGTGAGAAGGCCGTGTGAAAGGCTGAGCGGGCATGGTGCAGAAAAAGGGACAGTCCCCTTTTTCTGAGAGCGAAGCCTTGAACCGAGCCGCTTTTGACTCGCCGGGGCAAAAGCGGCGTGCCTTCGAGCCACTTTGCCTGAGCCCTTCAGCCCTTTTCATGAAGCTTTATCCATTTTCGAAGCCCGATTTTCTCGTAAACAAGCACAGCCTTCTTCGCCATGGCTTCAGCCGAATATTTCTGATGGACAAGCTCGTATCCTCTCTGACCAAGGCGCGAAGCCAGAGCTCGATCGCTATGAAGCTTGAGAATGGCTTGGGCCAGCGCCTCGGGATTTCGAGGTGGGACTAAGAAGCCTGTTTCGCCATCGGCGACCACCTCAGGAATTCCGCCAACTTTGGTGGCGACCACAGGAAGCTTGGAGGCCATGGCATCCAAAATGCTGCTCCCCATACCTTCCAGATAGGAAGAGAGCACAAAAACATCCAGAGAGGCAAGAATTTGAGGTATATCCTCCCGGAAGCCGAGGAAGAAGACGATATCCTCGACATCGGACTCTTTGGCCTGCCTGTCCAGCTCTATCCGCAGGCGACCTTCGCCGACGATAATCAGCTTGATCTTGGGAGAATGCTCTTTGAGGATTCTTGTTGCCTGGATGAGATACTTATGGCCTTTATGGTCAGCAAGATGAGCCACAATCCCCACCAGATAATCATCCGCGGCAAATGAAAGCTCGCGCCTCAAATAGTCGCTGGGATGAGCCTCTTCAAAGGGAGAAAAGTCTATTCCTGAAGGGATGACCTCAATCCGTTTTGGGCCGACACCTCCCTCAACAAGGACTTTTTTAACGCCTTCTGAAATGGCGATAATCGCATCGACCTTCTTCCCGTACTTACGACGGGAGAAGTAATTTTTTTTGAGGGGAAAATCCACCCGCCTGGTGACGACTCTGTATCGAACTTTGGCCAAAGAAGCAGCGGCTAAGCCCACAGCCGCAGAATGGGCATCGTGAAAATGAGCCAGCAGACATTTCCTGCGCTTCATCGCCCAGGCCAGACGAAGAATCGCACCAAGATCAAAATCACTCCTGATTTTGAGGGGAAAGACGGGAAGGCCGGCTGCCGAAGCTTTCTGATGAAGCGGGCTCGTCGGCTGGACGACAAAAAGAAAAGGGAGTCCTCTTCTTTCGAGCTCCTTGGCAAGAAAAAAGGATTGTCTCTGACCTCCTCTCCACTCCTTTCCGGCGTCAATCTGGCAAAGGCTCAATCCTCTCTCCTTTTTTCCATATCTCTTTCAGCTTTGCATAACGGATGAAAATGGCATAACCATGAAGCACAGAAATGACAAATCCCTGCCATCCATCCAAGAAACCAGCTTTCCAAAAATACGATTTTATGAACCTGAAAAAAGGGAGAAAGACCAGGTGATAGCACCGGCATTTTTTCTTCCGGGAGTAAAGGTCTTGCGCACCGAGCTCGGAAAACTTGTTGATCCTGGTCAGATGCTCTGAAATATTTCGGTAAGTGAAGTGGTGAATCGATCCCTTCAGTTTCTCGGTTTTTCCGTCGACAACCAGCTTCTCATGGACATACTCCCCTTCCCAGCGCGCCTTGTCTTTGCGAAAAAGACGTATTTTCCGGTCAGGATACCAGCCGGAATGACGGATCCATTTTCCCAAATAGAAAACCTGACGGGGCATGGAAAAAGCAGAACACTCAGGCTCTCCTTCTTTAAGGAGCAGGATTTCGTTACGGAGCTCTGGGGAAAGCCTCTCATCAGCATCCAGTGATAAAATCCAGGGATAAGAAGCTTTGCTGCTGCCGAAATTTTTCTGGTCAGAAAAGTTTATCCATTTTCGCTCGAAAACCCTGTTGGTGTATTTCTTTGCAATTTTGACGGTGCCGTCGCTGCTGTAACTGTCGACAACGATGATTTCTGAACCTGCTCCTTCAACGCTCTTCAAAGCTGGTTCAAGCCTTTTCTCTTCATTGTGGGTGATGAGGACGACGGAAATTTCCATTGGCCCAATATTAGCACAATTCAGTTCCAAGGAAAAGTAAGAAGAGTTCGCATTTCCTTTTGCTTGTTACTAAGATGCTTCAGGGAATGACCTCAGAATTTCTTCCATTCCCTGGCTATTCTTTCCACCGCATTCAGAGAGGCTTGGATTTCGGCATCGGTATGCGCTGCAGAAATTCCTCCAAAGCCATGAAAGACATTAAAACCCTTCTCCAGCATGGCCAGTTTAAAAATCTTCTCCCTCATCTCAACATCACAGACCTCCGGATTCCAAACTTGCTCGGGAAATGTAATCCTATTAATTCTCTCGTGCAGAAATTGAACACCGACAAGGGAGCTGTTTTCCGTAGCCGGTTCACCATAACCCGTGCATCTCACATTGAACCCATTAGCGCTGAATATTTCCTCAATTCCTTTTCGAACCTTCTCGGCCAACCGCCCAATCCTTGGATATATCTCTGAGTCATGGTCAATCAGATAACGAAGACAAGTCAGTCCAGCCAGAATCGAGGCGGGATGAGCAGAAAACGTTCCGCCGTCAAACTTCACCCTTCTCTCCATCTTCACCTCAGGACTGCAGAAGGCCACGATATCCTCCCGTCCAGCCACCGCACTGACCGGCATCCCGCCGCCGATCGCCTTGCCCAGGACGGTTAAATCGGGATTAATTCTGTAAAGGCTCTGAAGTCCTCCAGGATGAAAGCGGAATCCAGAGACAACCTCATCAAAAACAAGCAGCGAGCCGTACTGCTTCGTCAGGTCCCTGGCTCGCTGCAGATAATTTTTATCGGCAAAAATAAATCCGCCAGCACCGATAAAAGGTTCGACAATAAAACAGGCAATCCTTTCTCCATGGGCTTTAAATTTTTCTTCGAGCTCCGCCGCATCGTTAAATCCAGTGGTGAGAATCATCGCCTCGATGCCAGCAGGAAGGCCGGCAGATTCCAGGCGGTCCAGGCCTCGATCATAAAACGATATTCCTTTCAAGACATAAGGCTGGCTGCCATGCCATCCTCCCCTGACTTTCAGCACCAGGTCTCTTCCGGTAAAGGCCTTGGCCAGCATCAGGGCATACATCGTGGCCAAAGTGCCGCTGGTCGTGAAACGAATCTTATCCGCCTTGAGCTGCTTGAGGATCAATTCCGCCAGCTGACTCTGGTAAGTCCCCGGGAACCCGGTCGTCAACCCTTGACCTTTTTTAAAATAATCCAGCAGGGCCTCGAGAACAATCTTTGGATTGTGTCCTAAAACGTTGGCAAAATGCCCTTGCCAGAAATCGATGTAGGTATTTCCGTCGACATCCGTGACTCTCGAGCCGCTCGAGTGGACATCATAGAAGGGAAACGGTTCGAAAAGGCGCAGATTATGGCTTCCTCCTCGAATCAGGTACTGGGAAGCCTTCTTGTAAAGAGCCTCTGACTTCTTGTGCTTCAATCTGTAATTCTTGACAAGCTTTTTGAGTACCCTTTCTTTATCCATGGAAAACCTTTCCAGCCTCGCAGAGGATTTCTGCGAGATATTTCATAACGCCGAGGAAAATTCAGAACCCAAATCCCTGTCTTGCTAAGATAAGCGCATGAAGTGCTTTTACACTATCATTGCGAACCCGAAGGGCTTGGCAATCTTTAAATTTATGAGATTGCTTCGTCACTGCGTTCCTCGCATTTTACTCAGCGCGTTTTTAATAGACATGTTAAGTGCGTTTGTAACTGCTCAGGAATTTTCAATGAAATATGTACTACAGATCGCAGTCCGGAGTCAAAATTTTTAAGAGAGCTATTCGGCAATCTGAGAAATTTTTATGTCTCTTTTCTCCAGGCTGCTGCCGATGACCTTCTCTAATTTTGCCCAGGAGAGGTTATAATCCATCAGCGATTTAAGCTCCATCGATTTGGCGTTGGCCAACTCTTCTTGATACTGGAGGACAAAATAATTTGTGGTTAATCCCACATCCAACTTCTTGACTTCAGCTTCAAGTCTCTTCTCGGCCAGTTCACGGGCGACCCGATAAGCCTGAACCCTCTTGGCGTTTGTCTCAATTTCCCTCACCGCGTCCTTGACTTCCAGATAGACCTGCCTTTCAAAATTCTTCAACTCCAGCTGGCTCTTTTCCGCTTCCATTTTGGCCCGAACATAGTCCGCTTTGGTCAAAACATTGCTCAGAGGAAGGGTAAGGGTTAGGCCGACAGACCAGTTGCTGTAGAGAAGCTTAAAGGCATCGCGAAAGGAATCCGAGGGGCTTCCCTCTTCTTTGCCAATGACTCCCAAGAATGGATTATCATCCTGGTAAATGATTCTATCCCCTGATATTCCCGGGCTCCAATAAGAAAGCTGCAAGTTCAACCCGGGGAGTAATTGGTTCTTGGCCACGCTTAAATTTAATTCCCGAATCTCGATATCCTTCAGCTTCATCTTCAAATCCGGCCTTTTCTCCAGAGCCTGTCTCAACGCGTCCTCCAGGGAGATCTCTCTCTGAATATATTCTGGCTTATCCGAGGGAACAATCGTCTTCGAATTCTCCTCTTCTTCTATGTTGAGCAGGTTTTTGAGCAGATCCTCGCTTCTCCTGATTTGAGCCTCGGCCTGAAGAATATCCGCTTCCCTCGAGGCCACCACGGCCTCAGCATTCAGAATCTCTATCTCAGCCAGCTTGCCCACTTCCACTTCTTTCCGGTTCTTGACGAGAAGGTCTCGAGCGAGCTGTAAAGACTGCTGCTTGACCTTGTAGTTTTCGATGGAAAAGACGAGATTCCAGTAGGCCTCCTGAACAGAATAGATGGTATCGATGAGAACCGACTCAAGCTGGCTGCGGGAAATATCTAAGTTGTTCTGGGCAATAAGGATTTCTTTCCGGCTGACCTTGAAGCCAAAATCCCGGAGCAGCGGCTGACTGAAATCGAGTTGCAACGTATTTCCGTAAACTGGATTGATACGCTGAAATCCCTGGTTTGTTTCAGACCTATAGCCTCTTAAGGATAGAGAAAAATTTCCGCCAGTGGGTATCTGCTGGGCAATGGAAAATGAGTAAGCGCTGGTCTCGTCAATGACCGTCTCCGCCTGCTCCAGCCACCAGGAAGAAGGATTTTCCTTTCTCTCGCTGCCGTAGCTCATTTCCAAGCGGGGCATGAACAGTTCTTTGGCTCGGCTGAGGGAGGCATCGGCGATCTCAGGATTGTAGACTTCCACCGCGACCCGAAGATTATCCTTCAACGCCCTGAGAATACAGTCTTCCAGAGAAAGGGAAAGCACATTTTTTTCTTCAGAAAAAGATGGCCCGACAATCAGGACCAAAACAAAGATGAATAGCAAAGTCGTTTTTGTTCTCACTTCATTCCTCCTCGTTGAAATCATAATTATTTTTTCCGTGATGGAAACAAACGATGGCTCAGGCAAAGTGACTCGAATCGCATTCTATCCGATAATACGGATATCCAGGTCGATTGGTTCAGGGGCAGATGGAATTCGCGTTATTCTTTCGCTGAGGATGGCAGGGAGGAGAGGAATCTGGGATAGGCGTTTAAAGCAAAGGGAGGGGGAAACTCTTCTCTTTTTTTGATCTTCTCCAAGGCCAGGGCAGCGACCATAGCGGCGTTGTCTGTGCAAAATTCAGGCGAGGGAATAAAGCAAGACAGGCGCCGCTCCCGGGCGAACTCTGCGAAGTGATGCCTGAGCTTCTTGTTCCTGGCCACTCCCCCACAAAGAATCACAGACTTGGGTTCATACTGATCTGCCGCTTGGTCGGCGTTTGAGAGAAGCGCTTGAATGACAGCCATCTCAAAGCTGGCCAGAAAATCGAAGAGACGGGGATGGTCTTTGGTAATCCTTTCCTCTTTTATCTGTCTCAAAGCAGACGTCTTTAGCCCGCTGAAACTAAAATCGAGGCTTCTGTCTGTCATGCGCGGTTTGGCAAAGCTGAACGTCTGGGGATTTCCTTTCTCGGCCAACCGGTCGATCAACGGACCTCCCGGGTAACCAAGGTCGAGAAACTTGGCGATTTTATCCAGGGCTTCTCCGGCGGCGTCATCCCTTGTCCGCCCGACAAGCTTGAAATCTAGTTTCTTCTTCATGAAGAAACTGGAAGTGTGTCCTCCTGAGACAACAAGAGCCAAAGCCGGAAAGGGGATTTTGCCGGATTCAAGGAGAGCAGACTCGATATGAGCCTCAAGATGGTCGATGCCAATCAAAGGCTTTTTGAAATAGTAGGCGAGCCCTTTGGCAAAAGAAAGCCCGACGAGCAAAGAGCCGATCAGACCTGGCCCTTGAGTCACAGCAAAGGCATCGATCTCTTCCAGCTTCAGCCGGGCCCGCTTCAGGCTCTTCTCGAAGACATATCCTATGGAAACAAGATGCTGGCGCGAGGCAAGCTCCGGGACAACCCCGCCGTAGGCGGCATGAATCTCATCCTGGGAAAAGACGACGTTGCTCAGGATTTTGAAGTCGTCCCTGACGACCGAGGCAGAAGTCTCGTCACAAGATGTCTCAATGCCTAGAACATGCATGGACATTATTATCGTTTTTTCTCTCTGAATTTTTCCAAGGTTTTCTCAAGCGGCGGACAAGCAATTCCTTTTTCGGTGATGATCGCCGAGATGTAACGCGCAGGCGTGACATCAAAGGCCGGGTTGAAAACGTTCACCTTGGGAACGGTGATCTTTCGGCCTCCGACCTCTCTGACTTCCCGGGCGTCTCTTTCTTCAATCGGAATCTCGCCACCGTCGGCCAGGTTAAAGTCAATGGTACTCACAGGAGCAGCCGCGTAGAAGGGAAGTCCGTGTTCTTTGGCCAGAAGGGCTAAGGCGTAGGTCCCAACCTTGTTGGCGGTATCGCCGTTCCGGGCTATCCTGTCCGCGCCGGTGATCACCAGCGAAATCATTCCCTTCTGCATTAGATATCCCGCCACGCTGTCAATAACCAGGATGACAGGAATGCGGTCTCTTTTAAGCTCCCAGCAGGTCAGCCTTGCCCCCTGAAGCTGGGGTCGTGTCTCACTGGCATAGACGCGAATGACTTTTCCCTGCCGGACAGCGGCCCGGATAACGCCCAAAGCCGTGCCAAAGCCGGCTGTGGCCAAAGACCCGGTGTTGCAATGAGTCAGGACAGACTGGCCGTTCTTGAGGAGGCGCTTTCCCCAGGAGCCGATCTTGGCGTTGGCCTCTATGTCTCCCAGTTCAATGGCTCGGGCTTCCTCGACCATTCTCCTTTTAAGCTGAGACAGAGGAAGATTCTTGTTTTTCTCGAAAGTGCTTTTCATTCTCTCCAGCGCCCAGAAGAGGTTGCGGGCTGTCGGCCTCGTCTTTTCCAATCGCTTTAAAATCCGTTCAAACTTTCGGTCAAGGTCATTTTTGCCCAAAAGATGCAAAAGGCCTAAAGCCACGCCATAGGCAGCGGCCACTCCGATGGCCGGGGCTCCCCGGATGACCATCCTTTCGATGGCTTGAGCAACTTGATTATGATCCTTGCATTCGAGGTAGACTTCCTTTAGGGGCAGCTTTCTCTGGTCGATCATGATCACTCTGTTCTTTGACCAGACAATCGAGGGAAGCATAAAAAAACTCCTTCTCAGAAAAAGGCAGGCCTTCTCATTTGACCTCGAGCAGGGCGAGGAAAGCCTCCTGGGGAACCTCCACTCGGCCGATTTTCTTTATCCTCTTTTTTCCGGCCTTCTGCTTCTCGAGCAGTTTCATCTTCCTTGTGTAGTCTCCGCCGTAGAGCTTGGCCAGCACATCCTTCCTGTAGGGCTTGACTGTCTCCCGGGCAATCACCCGCTTTCCGATTGCGGCCTGGATGGCCACTTCGAACTGTTGGCGGGGGATGAGCTTTCTCATCCTTTCCACGAGCATCTTTCCCTGGGAATAGGCTTTGTCCCGCAAGACGACGAGAGAGAGGGCATCCACCTGTTCTCTGTTGATCAGGATATCGAGCTTGACCAGGGGCGCTTCTCTGTATCCTGCCAACTCGTAGTCCATCGAGGCATAGCCCTGGGAGATGGACTTCAGCTGATTGTAAAAATCCAAGACAACTTCATTCAGCGGAAGGATATAAGTCAGAAAAATGCGCTGGGAGCCGATGTACTCCAGCTTTTTTTGCTCACCTCGCCGGTTTTCAAGAAGCTTGAGCACAGCCCCGAGGTACTTGTCGGGCGTTATGACCAAAGCTTCGATCAGCGGCTCTTCGATCTTGCGGATTTCCTGCTCTGGAGGAAGCTCTGAGGGATTGTGGATTTCTCTGACCTGGCCATTTTTGGTCGTGACCCGAAAGCTGACGCTGGGCGCTGTGCTGACAAGGCTCAGGTCAAATTCTCTCTCCAGGCGTTCCTGGATGATTTCCCTGTGCAAGAGACCCAGAAATCCGCACCTGAATCCCATGCCCAAGGCCGGAGAGTTTTCGGGCTCGTAATAAAAGGAAGAGTCGTTGAGCCTTAGCTTTCCAAGAGCTTTTCTCAGATCTTCGACGCTTCCTTCCCCGGCCGGAAACATCCCGCAGAAGACCATGGGCTTTGCTTCTTTAAATCCGGGCAAAACCTTAACTGTCCGTCTATATTTGTCAGTGATCGTATCCCCGATCCTGGCATGACTCAATTCTTTGATTCCGGCTATGACATAGCCGACTTCTCCGGCAACCAGCCTGTCCACTTTCTGGGGCTTGGGCGTCAAGTAGCCGACTTCTTCCACCTCATAGGCGGCCTCGCAGGACATCAGCTCTATCTGAGCTCCGGTCCGGATCATACCGTCAAAGACTCTGGCCAGGATGACCACGCCGCGGTAGGAATCAAACCAGGAATCGAAAAGCAGGGCTTTAAGCGGCGCTCCCGGGTCTCCTCTGGGCGGGGGGATGCGCTCAACGATGCTTTCCAATACCTGGTCAACGCCTGTGCCTTTTTTGGCGCTGGCCAGAATCGCCTCATCCCGCCCGATTCCGATGATATTCTCCAGCTGTTCAAGGGTCATCTCTGGGTCTGCCTGGGAAAGGTCGATCTTGTTGATGACCGGGATAAGGACGAGGTCGTTCTGAAGAGCAAGATAGGTGTTAGCCAGGGTCTGGGCTTCTATGCCCTGGGAGGCATCGATGACGAGCAGCGCCCCTTCACACGCAGCCAGGCTGCGCGAGACTTCGTAAGAAAAATCCACATGTCCGGGCGTGTCGATCAGGTTGAGGATGAATTCCCCGTGGGAAGGAGATTGATAGCGAAGACGGGCTGTCTGGGCTTTGATCGTAATTCCCTTTTCCCGCTCGAGGTCCATCGTGTCCAGAGCCTGCTCCCTCAATTCCCGTGCCGGAAGGGCCTCTGTTTTTTCCAGGAATCGGTCGGCGAGGGTGGACTTGCCGTGGTCGATATGGGCGATGATGGAAAAATTCCTGATGTTCTTCATTTTTTGAGAGATAAGTATACCTTAGAGTGGGTTGGGTCTTCAAATTTCAGCCATAGATACAAATGCTTTGAATGTCATTAAACGGCTCTCTTTCATTTTGTGTGGCTCATTTGAAAGCCTCTCCAGAGTGGCCTTGCTCCCCTTCAGGTTTTTAACGCCGTTCCCTCGCAGCCCTTCTCGGCGGCTGCGTAACTCGCTCCGCTCAGACATACTCGCCGCCCGGCAGAGCCGGGTTCCCTCGAAGGGCAACTCGGGAAGGCTAAACCTTCAATGGTCGCTTCGGCCAGCTCTGAGAGGCTTTATTATTACCCATATCTCCTTTGCCCATACAAAATGGAAAAGATTTCATTAAATTGAATTTTGAAGATCTAATCTCGGATCATGAAACCTTGACTCTTTGCCTGCGGTCTATTATTTTAAAGAATCAACAAAGACTAAAATTAGAAACTTTTTCCTCTGTAAAAAAGTTAAGAGAAGTAGCAAGATAGAAAAGGCTCAGAGAAGGAGTCGAAAGGTGCTAAAGAAAATTTTTATTAATCTTTTAATCGTTTTCCTCGTGACCGGGCTAATATCCACAGCTTTGGCTCAAAGGCAAACCGGTTCCATCCAGGGCAAGGTTGTTGATGCGCAGGGATATCCTCTGGCCGGGGCTTTCATCTATGTGACTTCGCCGGCCATGCTGGGAATGCGGACATATCTTACCGCCGAGAAGGGCGTATTCCGAATCGCTAGCCTGCCGCCAGGAAGATTCAAAGTCACGGTAGAGATGCCCGGATTCAAAACGGTCAACATGGAAGACATCATTGTCCGCGTAGGGATGACAGTCACTTTGAAGATCGCTCTGGAATCCTCGACCGTCGAAGAAGAGGTCACGATTAAAGCTCCATCGCCAACACTCGACGCAGAGTCAACAAAAACAGCTGTGGTCGTCGACGAAGATCTTTTAGAAAACATTCCTTTCCCTCGAAACTTTCACGATGTCATCCATTCGGCGCCGGGTGTGGTTTCGGAAAAAAATCTTTATAAAGATCAATCCTCGGTTCACGGCTCTACCTTGCGAGCCAACACCTATGCTTTGGATTGGCTGCAAGTCAACGATCCTTCAGAAAGAAATCTCCTCGCCAAAATCAATTTCGATATCATCGAGGAGGTTGAGATAGAATCCGCTGGCCATCCCGTTGACGTTGGGCTCATTGAAGGGGGATACATCAATGTCGTGACCAAATCAGGAGGAAACAATTTTGGCAGAACTCTCAAGTTTGACTACACCGACGATACCATGGCCAGCCGGTTGAGGCCCGGAGAAAAGTTGAATGTGCCAGACGTTTCCCCGCCAGTTCGAGATAAAAATCTCTGGGATCTTTCTTTCTCATTGGGAGGGCCGTTGCTGCTGGAAGATATTCTGTGGTTCTTCGGCAATATCCGCTTGATTTACCAGTTCCAGACTACCCCCTTCATTCCCTGGACAGACCATCAAGGAACCGAACACCGCAAGTTCGAATTCCAGAACGACGATAAAATGGGATTCATCAAGCTTTCTTCCCGATTCATCCCCCAGCTCAATGTCTCGGCAATGTTCAACTACGGAGACCGTTATCAATCGGTTTGGTATCAGGATGTTGGCTGGAACATACCCGGAGATTCCACCCGTTCTCTTTACCATGAAAAAAATTACACAGCTTCTGGACTGCTCAGCTACGCCCTTGACCAGAATACTTCCGCGGATTTGAAAGCCGGATACTTTTACGACAATATTCCTCTCAAGTTGAATCCCAAAGCGTGGAACAGCGCTCAATATTTTGATGAGGGAACAGGCCGTATCTGGGGAAGCAACGGCTTCAATGAAACCCGCCAGCAAAAACGGTTTCAAGCCGGAGCCTATCTCACCCACTTCAAGGACAAGTTGCTGGGTGCCGCCCATGAGCTCAAGATTGGAGCCGAGTACGAATATGCGTTCGGGGAATTGTTCACCTGGAAACAAGACAACCTGCTGACCTATTATTATTTCGGCAGTCCTTATTATTTTGGGATGGAGGAATCTCCGCAGTCAGGAAACATTGTCGGCAAAGGAAAAATTTCTTTCTCGATCGCGGCCGAGGAAAAAATCGGGTTGAGCACCAAGAGCGAGCTCAAAAGACTGGGCTTTTTCATCCAGGATTCCGCAAAATTTGGCGACCGGTTAACCTTCCTTTTCGGTCTGAGGTTCGACAGGAGCAGCACCCGGCTCTTCGACCTGGCGAAAGGCGAAAGCGGTAATCCCGTTTCATTGAAAATAGGCGATGAGCTGATCAATCCTACCTATGAGGTCAATCCCTTTGCCCTTGTTGCCACACAACAATGGAGTGATCTGTTGACCTGGAATACCTTTTCCCCGCGCGCAGGGTTAAATTTCGACATTTTTGGCAAAGGAAAAACCATCCTCAGAGCCTCCTACTCCCGCTACTCAGAATACGTGCTTCTGGAGTATCTCGCTCATCTCAATCCCCTCTATGCCCAGCGCTCTCACCAGTTCTACTGGTACGATGAGAATATGGACGGTCATGTGGACGAGGAAGACACTTTCACCCTTTTTCCAGAAGACTACCATCAGTACACCTTTGGATATTATCAAAAGCGAATCGATCCAAACATCAAATCTCCCCATAGCGACGAATGGACAATCGGCCTTTCCCAAAAGCTCTTTAAAGACTTCTCTCTGAGTGTCAGCTACATCCACAAAACAAACAAAGATATCCTTGAGGACGTTCTTTACGCTCCTGACCAGGATATAGACTGGTATACCATGAATGCGGGCACAGAAGACTGGTGGATCCCTTTCGACACCATCGTTCCGGGAACGGATGATTATCCTGAGACAGCGGTCAGGGCTTATTTCTGGTCAAACTCCGCGCCCGCTCTTTTTTACCGTTTCAAGAACGTGCCAGAGCTCAGACGAAAATATCAGGCGCTGGAAATTGTCCTCAAGAAACGGATGTCGAACAACTGGCAGCTCTACGGCTCTCTTGTCTTGAGCAGGGCAAGCGGAAATATCGGTTTGGGGGACGAGACAAGCTACGGATTCTCATCCGCGGCAGACAGCCCCAACTCGTTCGTCAATCTCGAAGATGCGAGGCTCGATTATGACAGGCCGGTTGTCGCCAAACTGATGGGGACATACGGATTGCCGTTCAAACTCAATTTGAGCTTTTATTACATCTATGCCAGCGGAACTCCCTGGGCCAGAACTGTGACCATCATCCCTCCGTCTGCCTGGACCCAGGCCAACGACGCCTTCAACAATCCAGTCACGGTCTATCTTGAAAAGCCAGGGACACGCAGAACCGCGGACGTCAGCCGCCTTGACCTGAGAATCGAGAAGGCATTCCGGATGGGCAAATCCGGCGAGTTCAGCACCTACTTTGATATCTTGAATGTTTTTGGAAACAAATCCAGCTTCAATTTTCCCGACGATGGCGGCTTCTGGTTTCCCGATGATGAAAACACAAACCAGGGAATACGTTTGCTCAACCCAAATTACAGAAAGACTGAGCTTCTCCTGGGAACAAGAGTCGTGAAGTTGAGCCTCAACTTCAACTTCTAAAAAAAGCAACTCTTTTTTAATAAAGATCTCTTTCCTAGTGAGTATCCATTGTGTCGCTCATCCCTTCCCGGCTCTCTGCGAACAAAACACTAATCTCATTGTGTTGTTCCATTCAAAAGAAATCCTTCAGAAAAGTTGCCTCTTCAATTTCTTATTCATTCTTCTTTTGCCTGACTTGACTTTTAACAGGGAGTGAAGTAACTTCTTAATGTAACTCAAATAAGAGAGACCAGAAGCCCTCAAAGGAGGTTTTGATGTTTCTATTCGGACCCATAGGCCCGACGGAACTTATCCTTATCGTGTTGATCATTGTCATCATTTTTGGGGCGCGAAGGATTCCGGAATTGGGCAAATCCCTGGGAGAAGGAATAAAGAATTTTCGAAAATCCATCTCCTCCAGAGACAAAGGCCAGGAATCGGAGCCTGAGAAGCCAAAGTCGCCGGATAAAGAAGCTTGATCCTCGTCTTGAAGAATCCGTTTCATCGCTTCTCTTCCACCATATACGACTTATTTTTTGAAAAACCTCCTTACTGATACAACCGCAACAATAAAATGTCATCGCGAGGATGAGCTGAAGCCGCGAGCGGAGCGTGCCAAGAAGAGACCTGGCAGTTTTGTGCGTGCGAGCGTAGGGAGGCCATCCTATACATTTAAAAAAAGAAATTGCCACGCTCCCTTCGATCGCTCGGAACGACAACTTAATAATATTTAACGTGATGGCATGAGTGAATTTTTTCTCTTTCCATAGAATAAAAATGCCTGTCCTTGCTGGATTCGACCTTGGCGGAACCCAGCTCAAGTATGGCCTGGTCGATTCAAAAGGGAAAATTCTGTATGAGGGGAAAACATCCACGCCTCCGACCATCGACGGCTTGATGGAGCTTCTCGAAGAAACGTGGCGCGCTCTCAAGAAAAAAGAGAAAATCGAGGCTGTTGGTTTTGGATTTCCTGGCATTTTCAGCCTGGACAAGCAGCGCATTCTCCAATCTCCAAATTACGCCGAACTCGATAATTTCGAGCTCATTCCTGCGCTCTCCCGGTTCATCGAAGTTCCTTTTTCCGTGAACAACGACGCCAACGTCGCCGCATTCGGCGAGTTCAAATGCGGCGCCGGGCAGGGCGCTCAGAGTCTTGTTCTTTTCACCATCGGAACGGGTGTCGGCTCGGGGATCATCCTTGAAGGGACTCTCTGGCTGGGCAAGTGCGGCTTTGGCGGAGAGCTGGGCCATATCACTGTCAACACCACCGGCGAGCGCTGCAACTGTGGCAGCCGCGGCTGTCTGGAAACAGAAGTCTCCGCCCCGAAGATTGTCACGAATTATAACACTCTGAGAAAATCCAAGGAAGAAATTTCAGGGGAAGAGGTCTTCCGCCGCGCTCAGGCCGGAGACGGGCATGCGCGGCAGGCTTTTGCCCTGGCCGGCTATTACCTGGGCATCGGAATGGCTATAACCATTAGCTGTTTGAACCCGGAGAAAATTCTTCTGGGCGGCGCTGTCATGTCCGCGGGCGATCTGCTGCTCGTCCCTGCCCTCAAAGAAGCCAGGAACAGGGTATTCAAGGCAGCCTTCGCATGCTGCACGATCGAAGAGGCAAGCCTGGGAAACAAAGCTGGCTTTATCGGTGCGGCTCTGTGGGCCAAGGAAGAAGCGAACAGGGGCCGCTGAACACCCCTTGTTCTTTTTGCTCTCCAATCATTTGAATCGAAAATTCGATTGTGATATGTCCTTTTCAGGATGTCAGCTGGCGCAAATAGAAGAAAATGATGAGAGATTTGTGACAAATCCCAAAAAGAAGTACCTATAATTCTTTCGTTGCTCTTTATAAGGATATTCCCCGAAAGAAAGCTGTTTGTGCCTTTAAGCAAAGGAAGAAACGAGGCCTGTTTTTCTATCCGCGACATTGCCAGAGAGAAAAGACTTCGCAAGCTTGACATCGTTAGCCTGAAGAAATAAAATCAAAAAATTGAATTCGATTCAAATTTTTGGATTAGAAAGCACATCTTCTTTACGCAATTTATTTATTATCAATAAATTATAGCAAACCCATCTTGGCATAGATTTTGCGATATATGTTTTATCCTTGTTAAAGTAACGATATTGAAATACACAATATAAATCATATTCAATAATTCAAATTCCAATTCAATAAACCAGGAGGTGATAGAGGGTAAACTGAATATTTAATCATTGTCACCAGTTCTCCCTAACCTTTCCCCGGAAAGGCGGGAGGGGAATCCTGCGAAAGCATGAAGGGCTACGAAGTCCATGTTGGCAAGGCAACAGAAGTTAATGTCACTCTCCAGATGGCCGCTCTTGAAGAGGAAGTTACGGTCATCGGAGAATCCCCGACTGTCGATGTCAAACAGTCCAAGACAGCCATCAACTACTCCAAAAACTTTATCTACAACATCCCCATGTCCCGAGACCTCTATGATGTTCTCAACGCTGTGCCGGGTTCAGTCACCGAAGGTGTGAGCTACCGCCGGACTTCCTATATTGCAGGAGGGACAGTCCGCGGCAACCAGTATTCAGTCGACGGCGTGACCATCAACGACCCGGTGGTCATGTACCCCATGACCAACATCAACATCGATACCTACGAAGAGGTTGAATTCGGGCTATTCGGCTATCCTTCAGAAGTTGGCATTGCCGGCGGCGGATTTATCAACATCGTCACCAAATCCGGAGGCAACGAGTTCCACGGCGGCGGAACAGCTGAATACTACAACAAAGACATGCAGTTCAGCTTATTGAGCGAAGAAGACCTGGAAGCTGTTGGGCTCTCAAAGCCGTCAGGCTGGAATTCCTGGCAGGATTTCTCGCTTTATTTCGGCGGCCCCATCGTCAAGGACCGCGTCTGGTTCTTCACCAACGGACGGTTCTTCAAATGGGTCAGGGACTTCAACCATGTTATCTGGGATGACACCATCGCTCAGGGAGATATGGTCTACACCCTGGACGATGCTCCCCATAAAGAATGGGACATCTTCGGCAAGCTGACCTTTCAGCTGTCCTCCAACATCCGCTTTATGGGAACCTACAACCTGGCGATGATCACCGAAGACTTTTACACCAACCGCATTGGAAGCAACCTGGACGTGACTTCCACCACCAAATGGGAAGGAGAAACAGGGCATACGTTTAGCGGACAGCTCAACTGGGTCTTCAGCCAGAACCTTTTCATCGATGCCAGAATCGGCTACATCTGGCGCTGGTTTCCGATTCCTTACAGCGATTACGCCATCCCTGATGCTCCCCAAGACTACGACAGATACTGGGGAATCTACAGAAACAACCCCAGGTTTGAGGAAACTTACCTCCGCAATCGGCTTAACCCATCGGTGACGGCAACATTGTTCCAGGACAACCTCTTCGGCGCCAGCCATGAAATCAAAATCGGGGCTGAATACGAATGGACCTCAGGAAACTGGGATTGGTGGCGCGCTAATCCCTATATCTTCTATTATTACAACGGAAACATCTATTCTTATGCCAGCGGATCATATCCCACCAGGGGTCGCTTCTACGCCTACATCTGCGGGCCTGAGGAAGGAAGCTCTGTGCAAGACAATACGATGGACAGGATAGGCGCCTTTATCCAGGACAGCATCACCATCAAAGACCGCCTGACGCTGAACGTTGGCGTGCGCTTTGACACGAGCAGTGGAAAATTCCCAGAGCAGTATCACAGCGCAACCTATGACCCATACGGGATTCTTGAATTACTACCAGCGGGAGATGGTAATGTGGTAGGGACTCAGTCGACTTATAGCGAGTACACTCTGCCTGCCATCGACTGCTTGACCTGGACCAACTTCTCTCCTCGAGTCGGATTCTCCTTCGACGTCTTCGGAGACGGGAAAACCTCAGTCAAAGGCTCCTGGTCGAGATACAACGAATACCTGATGATCCAGTATTACTCGCTTGCCAATCCCAACTATCCGAATACGGGAAGCTGGACCTGGGATGACATCAACGGGAATCAAATCCCTGACCCCCCTGACCCAGACGATCCTAATGCTGACACCTACATACTGCGCTATCTGCCTCCAGACCCGTTTACATTCGAGATCGAGAGGGAGATGAACACCGAGGCCACTGCTCCTTACACGGATGAGATCACTTTCGGAATCGAAAGAGAAATGGCCAAGGACTTCAGCGCCGGCTTAACCTTCATCTACAAGCACAAGCGCAATGTCTTTGAGGACGTCAACGACTACGAACTGGGCAAGGATGAAGCCTGGAAAGGATACACGGTTGACAGCCCCTACTAGGAGAAGTTTGAATTCGCCGACCCTGGAGACGATGGCCTGTTCGGGACAGACGATGACAAGACCTCTTACTGCTACGCTGAGCTGGCCGGTGCACCTGCCACCCATTACTACATGACAAACGTAGCGGGCAGCTACAGAAAATACATGGCCCTCCAGCTCATCCTGAACAAGAGGATGTCCAACCGCTGGCAGATGATGATGGCCTCCATTGTCTGGAGCAAGGCCTGGGGTAATATCGGCGGCAACTACGACGTCTCCTACGGCGCAAGCGGCAACTTCGACACCCCGAACGCCTGGGTCTATTCTGACGGACGGCTCGACTTTGACAGGCCGATCAACATCAAGGTCCAGAGCACGGTCATTCTACCTCTGGACATCGTGCTGAGTGCCTATCTCAACCACCTGTCCGGCTCTCCCTGGGCAAGATCTGTCACCGTTTACATTCCCGAAGATCCCACGTACAAGTATCCCGGCACGACCTACGGTGTTGCCACTGAAGAGAACGGAACAAGAAGGAATCCTCCTGAAACCTCGCTTGATTTGAGGGTGGAGAAGAGATTCCGCATCGGCGAGACATTCACCGTCGGCGGCTATGTCGATATCCTCAATGCTCTGGGCAGGAGCGGCTACAACATTACTTCTAATCCCGGCGGCTACATCGACCACCGTGTTGACCCCCCGACATTTATAAGATACGGGACTTACGGGAATATCAGCGGCGCTTACGGAAACAGAGTGATCAAGGTCAGCCTGCGCTTCACGTTCTAAGCCGAGTACGAGCAGAAAATCCAAGAGGGGAGGAAAATCCTCCCCTCTTTTTTTATTCTTGCTCCACTCCCTTCGGCCGCTCAGATGACAATGCACTGACATTTATTGTATTATTAGATTTTAAAACGAAAATAAAATTTCAAAATGTGGCGAAGGAGGGACAAAGTGAGAAAGATGGATGGCTTAAAAAAACTTTTAATCTGTTTGAGCCTCTGTCTCTTTCTGTTTGGCTGCGCCAGCAAAGGACCGGGGAAGATATCCCTTGACCCGACAAGCCAGAAGTTCCTGGACATGATCGCTTACATCATCCTTCCGGTCGAGGAGAAAATATTCCGGGAGATGCCTCCAGAAGACCGCGGCGAGTTCATCAAAGACTTCTGGGCAAGACGCGACCCTGATCCTTCAACGCCGGTCAACGAGTTCCGGGAAACCCACTTCACACGGCTGGCCACTGCCAACAAAGCCTTCAGGGCTGGAACACCTGGCTCAAAGACAGACAGGGGAAGGATTTATATTTTGCTCGGCCCCCCGACAAACGTCATCAAAAAGGCTATGGGCGATGTCCCTTACGAGCAAGGCAAATTTGTCACAGCCAGCACTCTTGAATCGGGGACATTGACGGAAAAACCGACGGAAATTTGGGTCTATGACAACTATCCCGAGCTTTTCTCCGGTCCTTTGCGTCTCACTTTTGTCGACCACTATGGAACGGGCGACTACAAGTTGACGACAAATGTCTCCATCACTCCTTTCTCCATGGCCGCACCAAGCTGGGACAAGCCAGACCTGGCCAAATATCATCTTCTGGGCGAAATTGAGATGGGCGAGAAATCCCTTGGCGAACTGGCCATTTTCGACTATGACGTGGCCGTGAACGTGGTGAAAAGGGTAGACGCCTCTTCTGCCGCACTCTCCATCACGATTCCCTACGCACGCCTGGGCTATCGAAAAGAAGCAGAAGAATACATCTGCGATTTGACCATCTCCGCAGAAGTGAGAGACAGTCAGAGCCGGCTGGTGACGAAAAAAAAGGAACCCTTCTCCCAGAGGCTCTCAAAAGAAGAAATAAAGGGACTGATCGGGAATAAAGCCCAGATCTCCAAGCAGTGGGAACTTTCCCTCTTTTCGGGAGAAAATTTTATCTACATCAGCGTTGCCGATAATATAAAAGAAAAAAGGCTGCGCAAACTCCTTCAGGCAAAGGGAAATTAACTTTACTTATTCTCTTCCATTTTGTTTGGGTGAAGGAGAAGTGGGTAAAAAAAGCCTCTCAGAGATGGCCGATGCGACCATTGAAGGTTTAGCCTTCCCGAGCTGCCCTTCGAGGGAACCCGGCCCTGCCGGGCGGCGAGGATGTTTGAGCGAAGCGAGTTCCGCAGCCGCCGAGAAGGGCTGCGAGGGAACGGCGTTAAA
>CAZJYC010000020.1:0-39544 GCA_964550165.1 uncultured Eubacteriales bacterium | reverse complement strand
TCGCTTCTTCAGAAGTCAATCCTTTTGCCAAGACTGGCGGATTGGCTGATGTTTCCTCATCTTTGCCTGCCGCTTTTGTCTCGCAGGGTTACGAAGTGATCGTTGTTATGCCGATGTATCGCTCGGTGATGGAAAGAGCCTTCAAATTGAAACAGGTGGAAAAAGTTTTGGAAATTCCCTTTAGGGGAAGATTGCTAAAAACGAAGATATTCCATTCAGAAATAGAATCCAATCTTTTGATCTATTTTATAAAGAAGGACGAATTTTATGACCGGAGCATGCTTTACGGGACTGCGGAGGGAGACTATTTCGATAATGCTGACCGGTTTATTTTCTTCAGCAGGGCAGTCCTTAATCTCGGCAAATTGATTGAGTTTCAACCGGACATCATCCATTGCAACGAGTGGCAGACAGCCTTGGTTCCAGTTTACCTTAAGAGCTCATACAAAGACGACCCTTTTTTCCGCTCGACACGCACAGTCTTCACCATCCATAATTTAGCCTACCAGGGTATTTTTCCCAGGGAATATATGACTGTCAGCGGGTTGACTCCAGAGCTTTTTTCCTTGAAGGGCCTTGAATATTACGGACAGATGAATTTCATGAAAGGCGGAATTTTATTTTCCGATATCGTGACGACTGTCAGCGCGAAATACGCTGAAGAAATCAAAACTCCTGAATATGGCTACGGCTTGGACGGCGTCTTACGGGATAAGAGCGATGACCTTTACGGAGTGCTCAACGGCGTCGATTACACGGAGTGGAGCCCGGAAAACGATCCCCATATTGCCGCCAATTACAGTGCCAAGAGCTTATCGGGAAAGAAGGCCTGCAAGGAAGATTTGATGGACGTCGTGAAATTAAAAGGACGAATTGATACTCCCCTCATAGGAATGACCACACGCCTTGCCCAGCAAAAAGGGTGTGACATCCTGGCTGAAGCTGCGGATGAGCTGATGAAGCTGGATCTTTTTTTGGTCTTGTTAGGTCAAGGAGATGAAAGATATGAAAAGATCATTGCTGAATTGGGGAAAAAATATAAAGGCCGCTTTGGCGTTAAAATCGGCTTCGATAATGTGCTTGCTCATAAGATTGAAGCTGGATCTGATATGTTCCTCATGCCTTCGCGTTATGAACCCTGCGGTCTGAATCAGATGTACAGCCTCAAGTATGGGACTGTCCCGATCGTGAGGGCCACCGGGGGATTGGATGACACCATAGAGGAGTTTGATCCCAAGACCGAAAAAGGCAATGGATTCAAATTCGCCGAATATTCGTCAGAAGCTCTGATCGAAGAAGTCAAGAAAGCCCTATCTGTTTACAAGAATAAAAAGCTCTGGGCAAGATTGGTGAAGAAAGCCATGAAAGAGGATTTTTCCTGGGAAAAGTCGGCGCTCAAATACGGGGAGCTCTACAAGCGCGCATTAAAGAAAATTTGATTCTGTCGAGACAAAATTATCCTTTCAGCCCACCATCACCAAATGCAAATCCATGACGTTGGTGTAGGTGGGGCCGGTGATGAGCAAGTCTCCAAGCGGCTTAAAGAAATTGTAGGAATTATTGTCTCGAAGATGCCATTCGGCATCCAATCCCTTCGAGCGGGCTCTCTGGAGCGTGGTGCCGTCAGCGATGGCACCCGCAGCGTCTGTGGGGCCGTCTGTCCCGTCTGTTCCCCCACTCAAGATGACCAAGTCCTTCAAGCCGTCGATCCCAACCGCTGCTGCCAGAGCAAATTCCTGATTGCGGCCTCCCAAACCCTGACCGTAGACGGTGACCGTAGTTTCGCCTCCGGAAATAAGACAGGCGGGCTTTGGGAGAGGATGCCCGGAGCTGAGAATTTCCTTGGCGAGGGCAGCGTGCACCTTGGCTACTTCCTTGGTCTCTCCCTCGATGAAAGAGGATAAAATCAGGCTGTGGTAACCCAGTTCTTTCGCTTTTCGCTCGGCTGCCTTGAGGGCAAGAATGTTGCTTCCGATAATAATTTCCTGTGTTCTCTCAAAAACAGGCTCACCCGGTTTTGGAGTCTCTTCAATTTTACCCTGGGCTCCATTTTCCAGAAGTTTGAGCACAGCAGGAGGAGTTTTGCTCCGTATCGTATACTTCTCGAGAATATGCAGACAATCACCGTATGTGCTGGGGTCTGGAACGGTTGGCCCTGAAGCAATGCTGTCCAGGCTGTCCCCGATGACGTCAGAAAGAATAAAGGAAACGAGAGTTGAAGGGTAGGCCAGTCTTGCCAGTCGTCCGCCTTTCACCTGAGAGATGTGTTTTCTTATGGCATTGATCTCATGGATGGCGGCCCCGCATTCCAGAAGGCTCTTTGTCATCTTCTGCAAATCGTCTAATGTCAAGCCTTCGGCCGGAGAGGTCAACAGAGCCGATCCGCCTCCCGAGATCAAGCAGAGCACCAAATCTCTTTCGCCGGTTTGACGGAGAAGATCGATGATCTGCTGCGTTCCGCGCAAGGCTGCTTCATCGGGCACAGGATGACCTGCTTCGTTAACGCCGATGATTTTCGTGGGGAGAGCGTGTCCGTACTTAACGTTGATAACGCCAGCTTTCAAAAAGTCACCCAAAATTTGCTCGACGGCTTGCCCCATGACTGCCGAGGCCTTACCCGTTCCAACGACATATACAGCCTCAAAATCTTTAAGGGGATATGCTCGGTCGCCGACTTTGAGTTTCCCGTCCTGACATCTGAGATGAAGTTTGACGGCATGAACGGGATCAACGGCTTTCAAGCCGGCCAAAAAGATAGTCACAGCATCTTTTCTGAGTTGGGCCCGGTTTGACATCTTTAAGCCATTCAAAGTCAGATGGGAATGGGAAATCACCTCATGGGATTCATGGAAAATATTATACCCGCAGAAAATTGAATGCTATTCCTTTAGCCACCATTTAAGGTCAATATCAGAAAAAACGCTGTCTTTCTGCTCGCAGAAACGAAGAAAGTCCTCTTCCTCTGGAGAAATATTTCCTCTTGCTTCGATTTCTTCCATAAGGCCGCACAGCCTCAGGAAGTTTTCATAATGAAGGCTGACCCTTTCTTCAGCATAATCTCTGGCGCTCCAGGTGGTAATCAGAAACTGCCAATCCGAGCTTTCCAGGAGAAGAAGCTCCCGGCCAGCCTGTTTCAGAATTCTCTCTGCGATCGCATCTCCCTTTGCCTGCCATTTTCGGACAAGATGAAGGAATGTCTCTTCAGCACTGTAGATTTTTTTCCATGTCCAGCTCGTTTGCTCATTGAGCCAGATGTAGTGAAATCCGCCTTCTCCCCATGAGCCCTCGGGCAGAGTGACGATCTCTCCCTGAGGCAATTCTTCCAAGCACTGGCTGCACGTCGTGGCTGTGATCTCTTCATCTTGAGCCATCAACCGCAACACGCCGGCGATCCATTGGCACCCCTCAAACCACCAGTGGCCGAAGAGCTCGGTGTCAAAGGGTGCGGTCAATGTCCCTTTCATACCGGTTCTGGCATGGAATTCGAGCAGAATTTTCTTCGCTAAATGATTGAAATGTTCGGATTGCTCTTTGATAGCAAATGGAGCATTTTCTGGATAATACTCCTCTTTGTCACCCAGGTCAGTTTTGTAATCTGTCACTCTCCAGTAGCGGAGGCCTCCAGGATGATATTTCTTATGGAAGTCAAGATACACGCCGTTGCCCGGATATCCCCATTGCCCACTCCAGACCTGAAGACTGGTTTGCGGGTCCCGGGTGAAGAGGGCAACTGTTTCTGTTGCTTTTTGACCATGGAGAAAATAGATGAGATGAGGGACTTTCTCGATGTCTTCTTTCAGAGCCCTGTAGCCTGAGGAAAACCTCTTCCACAGATTCTGAAGGGCCTTAAAACGCGAAAGATACGTCCCAATGGCTTTGCCTCCGCGGAGCAGGTGAGCGTCGATGATGAAATATTTGATGTTCGCCTCTATAAGGAATTCTTCAATTCCCTTTCTTATCCTGGCTTTTTTTCTCTGTTCGTGAACAGGAAAGTTCCATTTGTATCCCGGACGGTAAGCGCATTCGGGAAGCCAGATTCCTGCCGGAAAATGTCCAAAATGGTGACGGTAGTTGTTTGCCCCTTGTTGAATTTGGGCATTAACACATTCATCATAGCCAAGCAGGGGAAGGTAGCCATGAGTGGCTGCGCAGGTGATGATTTCGATTCCGCCGTTGTCCTGCAGGTTTTTAAAGGCATGGATGAGGTCTTTTTTGAACTTTGTCTCAAAGGCATCTCCAATCTTTGTGTAAAAATCATGCCACCACTCTGCAAGATAGGCCTTGTGGTTTTCCCCAAACTTTTTAAAATCCGAAGCATTCTGCCGAGACATGGAGATTTTTTCCTTGATGTAACTCACCAGTCCAGAGGCAAAATTGGGGTGGCTGAGCTGTTCACACAAAACAGGAGTAAGGCTGATGGTCACTCTTGGATATATTCCCTCATCCATCAAGTCATAAAAAGCGAGCAGAAGGGGGAGGTAGGTTTCTGCCGTGGCTTCATAGAGCCAGCTCGTCCCGTGCGGCCAATCCCTCTGTCCGATGACATAGGGAATATGGCTGTGGAGCACCAGGACAAAATGCCCTTTAATCTTGTCTGGATTTTTTTTCAATTTATGCTTTTTCACCCATCTCGGCCAGTTATTCGGTTTTCATTTCGCGCAAAAAATGGGCTGCCGCCTCCGGTGTGCTGGGATTGATGTAGAAACCGCTTCCCCATTCAAAGCCGGCGATCCGGATAAGGCGGGGGATAATCTCGATGTGCCAGTGATAATCGTATTTGATGGTCACCCACTGGTCTGAGAACTTGGGCTTGGCTTCGGTGTTGGGAGAAGTGCTTACGACATAGTTGTATGGCGGATCATGGAGAATTACCTTCAGACGGTGGAGGATATCTTTGAGAAAATGCGATAGCCTATCTAATTCTTCATCCGTAACTTCAGCGAAGCTGTAGTTATGCTCTAGAGGGGCGATAAAGACTTCAAAGGGGAAGCGGGAGGCATAAGGAGTGAAGGCGATAAAGCCATTCTCTTGGGTAATTATTCTTGTGTTTGTGCTCATTTCTTGCTCAATAAGGTCGCAGACAAGGCATCTTTCTTTCTTCTCAAAATGGTTCTTGGCAGCCTGGAGTTTGATGATGACGTTCCGCGGGACGATGGGCGTGGCGATCAACTGGGAATGGGGATGAGCCAGGGAAGCGCCTGCCCTCATTCCATGATTTTTGAAAATCAGGACATATTTGAAGCGAGTGTCTTTGTAGAGGTCTTTAAGCCTTTCGCGATAGCCCAGGAGAACCCATTTAACCTGAACGGGATGGAGGTCAGCCAGACACAGGTCATGCTGGGGCGTCTCGATGATAACCTCATGGGCTCCGACACCTTCAATCTTATCGTACAAGCCGACTCCAAATCTTTTCCCTGCAGCCTCGATCTTCAGCGCAGGAAATTTGTTGGGAACGATTCTCACTTTCCATCCTGGAGAGTTGGGAGACGTGTTGGGCTCTCTTATCGACCATATCTCCGGAGGGGTGGAGGATTCAAAGCCCTCGCAGAAGGGACATGTTTTTACGCTGTTGTATTTGGTGGTGTTTTGAAGGTCAGAAGGTCTGGCAGCTCTTTCCGTGGAAATGATAACCCAGCGATGCTGCAGAGGGTCATACCTGAGCTCTGGCATGGGCGTCTCCTTTTTTTCTTCTTAGGAATATAATTTGTGAACGGATCAGGAATTTTAGCAAAATCAATCTCCGTTCCAGAAACTCTGGGCTAATAAGCAGGATGTATAGACATTTTTACCCTTGTTTCCCATTTTTTGTTACTTTCTAAGACTATTTCCCACTTCGGCAGAATGACTGTGCTCTGATAGGTGAGGTCAAATCCCCTCTCCGATTGAGATATTGTTTCAACGGGAAACCACCACAGGGTGGCCTCTTTCGCGATGTCAAGGCAGACGACAAGGTTATTGAGTTTATTGATGATTTTGAGACTATTCACCTTGGCTTTACCTCCAGCGGTTGCCATCATGTAGCTCTCTTCGCCAAACGAGAGGCTAACATTGGGATGCTGGCCCGCCAGCATGGCTAAGTTGAGTTCGATGGCAAAGGATAGCCTCAGAGATTCTTTCGAGCGGTTGATAACCTCATATTGGATATCCAAAGATGGGCTATTATACATCATCCGGACCTTTTTGGCTATCTCCAAGGGAAACTCTCCGTTTTGCCGGATCAGTCCTCTTCTTCTCAAAACGAGTCTTATGCTTTTTTTCTCTTTTTCAACCCTATAGTCGTATGGCGATCGGACAAAATCCCCCTGTTCGTGATAATGGACGGAGCTGAACTGATGAAGGTCTGTGTCGCTGTCCAAAAAATGGTCGATCAGACAGGCTTTCCTGTACCGGTCGTAATTCAGAAACTTTTTTAACCTGGCCATATCTGCGCTCTTGTCTATATCGTGAATGCTGGTCTGATCCTGCCCCGACTGTTCATTCTTTGCCTCAAGTCTTTCCGAAATGGCTTGATGATAATGCTCAAATCGCCGGGATAAGGTGTTAATCAGATTAAAATTGCTCGGCTTATAGTCGAGCTCATACATCATCCCGCCCTCAGCAGGGTCAAAATAAGCTTTCAGCCAAGGATTGTTGAGGATGATTTCAGGCTGACCGTCGCCATCCAAATCAGAAGCTTCTGTCTCACACCACTCTTTCTCACGGTGGAGGATTTGCTCGAGGTGGCGTTCACCCTGGATGAGGTGCTTGTAGAGCGCATCCCTGAGATGGGGAAGATAAAGACCTCCGAACACTCCGTGCCAGTAGCCATCATTGCATTGGGATTTGAGGAGCTCAACGGACGCTTTCTCTATGGATTTGGATCGCTCAGGGCTCTTTTTGTTTCTATTTTGAATTTCATGAATAGACTGGCTGAGGGCGACCATCTTTTTATGCAACTGGTTGCTTTCGGGATACTTAATGAGGAAATTTCTCCATATTCCGCCCCTCAGGAATCCTTTGTATCTCTCTAAGAGGCCTTCATTCTTCAGCTTCTGCATCAAATTCTGGTATTCAACGGCGCGCTCCGCGGAGAGGGACCATTCGCCCATATTAAAATAAGCGCCAACAGGAAGATAAAACAGCCCCGCCGGGGGGAATCTCTGGAGGCATTCGCTGCAGGTCAGGGTTTCTATCCAGTCACTGTTCTCTTCCAAAGCGGAGAGGAAATTCTCCAACCATCCCTCCTCATAGACCCATTTCCTTGTTCCCGGCCAGCAGCCAAATTTCTCTCCATCGTCGACTATGACCAGCAAGGGATTTTCTTTGACTTCGGACATCTGCCGGAGGTAGTTTATGGTCTGTTCAACCTGTTTGAAAGGAGTTGAATATCTCAGCCATTCGCTGATCGGAAATAGGGAGAAAACGGAGCCTTCATCCTCAACATTGAAGTAGCCCAGGAGTTGGTCCTCCTTTAAGCCACCCGCTTTGAAATGAAAATCATCGACAAGGGCGAATTTCATCCCTGAAGCGGGGAGTGACTTTGCCAGCTTGGGTTCCCAGACCCGTTCAGCCAGCCACATTCCCTGCGGTGAAGTCTGGAACGTTTTTTGGATAAACCGGGTCAGCCGTTTTATCTGCTCCATCTGGTCCCTTTCTGGAATGACAGGGAGAATGGCTTCGTAATAGCTCCCGGAGAGAATCTCAGCCTGACCTCTTTGGATCAATTTTTTGATAAGCTCAAAAAATTCAGGATGGCGCTCGCCTATCCAATCCAGCAGGACACCGCTGTAGTGGAGGACGATCCTGACTTTGGGGTGTCGGGAGACAACTTCCAGGAAAGCCAGATAGGAATCGTTATAGATTTTCTCTATGACAGCCTCAAAATTTCCCACAGGCTGATGGCAATGGCTTCCGAAGATGAGAAATATTTTGTTCACGGAGTTTAGAGCTGTATGGAATCGCTGTCTTTCAGATGAGATGGAATGTCCAGGCCCAATGTCCTGTAGAATTCTGCCAAATACATCTTCAAAATCAGCGAGAATTTTTTTTCGCTTTCTGGCTGAACGCCCCGTTTGATCCACCAGAACCAGTCACTTCCCTCGGCGATATAGATTATTCTGAGGGCTTTCTCGATAATTTCTCTCTTCTTTTCCCGCTCAGTGGGGCTGAGACGGCCAAGAAACTCTCTCAGGGCATTTCTAGCTTCGAAGAGGAAATCCCAGGCTTCGTTTTTTGCAGGCTCACCGATCCATTTGGAAAAATTTCCCTCAATCCATGAGCCCGGCGTTATCCTTGTGAGAGAATTCTGCCGGGTCTCCTGGCTAAAAGATAGAAATTCTGAGAAGGTCACAGGCTTAAACTGAGGGGAATTGACAATTTTCTGATAGAGGGAGAACAAAAATATTTCGCCTCCCTTGGGATAATATTCCCAGGCATTCTCGCCATCCATGATGACGGGAATGATGTACTGCCCTTTTTCGGTTCTCAGGTTGTTGCTTAAGGCGATAAGACGGTGGAAGAAATCATCGGCAGCCTTCTCCTCGTCCCAGGAGGAGTAGACAAAGCTTATCAGATTGGAGAGGGTTTGATTGCGGAAGAATATGGAGATCTCATTCGGCTGCTTTTTGTAGTTGTAGGGGAGGCATTTTTTTTCTGCAGGCAGGTTTCTGGCCAGCTCTTGATCGAAATCTTCAAGGAGCGCCAGGGATTTTCCCAGAACGAACTCATCCGTTGCGATCCACTTCAGACCCTGTTTTGCGGCCATGTCAAGGACTGCGGTGTTGACTCCGCCTTCGGGCGGCCACATTCCCTGCGGCTCTGTTCCGAACAACTTGCGGTAATACTCCAGAGCCAGCCGGATCTGCTCTTCGGCATCTTCAGGAAATTTGAAGCGGTAACCAGGAAGTTTCACTTCTGGTTGTGCTTCTTTTGCCGTGTGGTTGTCGCAGACAAGAGGAAGGAGAGGATGGTAAAAGGGTGAGACAGAAATCTCTATCAAACCTTTGTCCTGGAGTCTTTTGTATGTGGGTATGATTTGACTGATTAATCCGTACTGTTTGGCCAGTAAGAACTCTTTTTCCTTTTGCATAAAATTTCTATCTTTCTTGGCAAGGGCCAGAATCTGTGGATCTCTTTTGAGAGTCGGACCGCACCAAGCCAGGTTAAACAGGACCTGCAAGTCCAAATAGTCCTGAGGAGTGAAGTAGTTCAGGAGTTTCTCGGGTTGACCTCCAGCCCAGACTTGCTTCTTCCATAGTTCGCTATAGCGCTGGGAAGTGTCTATGATCCTCACCTTATTGACTTCAAAAAAATTTTTCAGCAGGAATAACTTTTCATCCACTGTTAGCTCATGGACAGGCTTTATGCTAAAGATGAGAAAGGGATCTTTGGCTGAGCCTTTGATGTAGTCTTCCAGTTGGACAAAAAGGGAAGGGACGATATTGATCACCGCCCGCATTCCTTGAGTTTCCTCGATTAAGGCAGCCATATCAAAATAATCCTTGATGGCGTGAAGCCTGACCCAGGGGAGGAGGTAACTCTCATCTTGAGGCTTTTTGTAGACAGGTTGATGCATGTGCCAGAGGAAGGTGACATAGACAGGAGAATCGTTGGTCATAGGATTATGCTCTAATATTTTTTCTGTTTCCGATTTTGAAGGAAAATTCTGTAATATAAGGCAACATGATAACGATGAGTATATAACATAGGCAATTTGGGTACGTCAAATGCTATGAATAAATTTTTTCTAAATTTCTCAAGACGATTCGAGCTGTATGGGTTTTGGATAAGCCGTAAAGAAAAATGTTTTAAAAAGTCACTCAGGAAAAAAATCGCGGATATTTTTCTGGAATCAGATGACCGTTCCGTCGGGAATAATTGAATTTTTTGGAATAACGGTAATTCCATCCTGGATTACATAATCTTCCTGAGTTTCCTCTTTAATTCCTCGGGCATTGACGAGCTTCACGCCATTCCCGATGCGGGCATTTTTGTCGATGATCGCATTGCGAATTTCGCAGTTTTGTCCTATCCCTACGTTCGGCACCTTCTTTTCCGCATTCTGTGCCAGTTCTTCCTTGGATTCAAAAAGATCAGCTCCCATGATCACGGAACGATCGACAACAGAATTATCTCCGATCCGGCTGCGTATGCCGATGATAGAATAGTTAATCCATGAGCGGTTGATGATACTCCCTTCGCATAGAATGGAGTTGTGGACTTCCGACGAAAGGATTTTGGAACCGGGCAGGAAGCGGGCCACGGTAAAAATGGGCTTTTCTTCATCATAGAGATTGAATTTGGGCAGAGGCTGCATCAAATCAAGATGGGCGTCGTAGAAGCTGCGGATCGTCCCGATGTCCTCCCAGTATCCGTCAAAGAAGTAGGCAAAAACCTTTTTCCGCCTGATGGCAAGGGGGATGACTTCTCTTCCAAAATCTTCAGAATCTGTATCTTCCAGAAGCTCCTTAAGAATGTCCCAGTTGAAAAGATAGACACCCATCGAGGCCAGGTGCGTCCTTCCCAGTGCATCGAACTGAAATTTCTTGAAAGCTTCTTCCGGCACTTTCATTTTTTCCAGCTGCTGAGGGTCTTTCGGCTTTTCGAAGAAGGCTGTGATTCTGCCGCTTGTGTTGACTCTCATCACTCCGAATTCAGGGGCTTGGGCTTGGTAGACAGGATAGACAGAGATGCTGATTTCTGCCTTTTTCTTCAGATGAAAATCGATGAATTTCTGGTAATCCATCCGGTAGAGATGGTCACCGGATAGGACTAAGACAAGGTCTCCTTCGTCCCGGAAAAAACGAAGATTTTGCCGGACCGCATCTGCTGTTCCCTGATACCAATCACGGCTCTCCAGCGTCTGTTGGGCGGAAAGAATGGTCAGAAAGTCCTTGCTAAAATTGTCGAAGCGGTAGGTCAGAAAGATGTGACGGTGGAGCGATTCGCTGCTGAACTGGGTGAGGATAAAAATCTTGCGCAATCCAGAGTGGATGCAGTTGCTGATGGGAAAATCGATCAGCCGGAATCTTCCTGCAATCGGAACTGCCGGCTTGCTCCGTTTCTTTGTCAGCGGGTAGAGCCGGCTGCCCTGCCCGCCAGCCATGATGATGGAGACAACTTTTCGCATTGGATCTTTTTGGGTTTATCAGGCGCTCTCTATATAAATTTAATGAAAAAAACCTTAAAATTCAACGAAAATCATTGTAAAATAATAAAACGGTTAATTTTTAAGATTGAAAACGAGCTATTTTTGCGAATTCTTATAAAATATTGATTTTTCCATAAAGGGCAGAAGGAATGACCTGTGATCTCGGAATTCTCTGGGAATGGGAATACGATGAGAGATTCGTAAGGCTTATCGATTCGCTTTGCCAGAAGTCAGGGAAGACAAGTTATCTCATTTCACCCTTTAATCTTGAGGAAAGCATGGCCAAGATCGCCAAGGGAGAGCTCCGATTTAGAGTCGTCTTCGACCGGGCCACGGATAGTAACCCTGCATTTCTGCCGATTGTCCGTTTTCATCAAGAGGTTCAGAGCCTCATCATCAACGAACCTGAAAAAGCTATGCACACTTACAATAAGGCTTTGATGCATGTTGAATTCAAAAATGCAGAGCTGAATGTCCCCTTCACCATCATGATTTCTCCTGGCGAAACAGTTGATGACAAAGATTTGGATGTATTGGGTCGCCCTTTTGTCATCAAAACAGTTGAAGGAGAAGGCGGAGGAGAGGGGGTTTTCACGGGCGTCCAGACTTTTGATGAGGTCCAAAGGATGAGGGACCAGTATCCGGGCAAGCTGATTCTTATTCAGGAGAATATCGTTCCTTATGAGTTCCAGGAGAAAAGGTGCTGGTTCAGGATCTTTTATGTCTGCGGAAAGGTCATTCCTTGCTTCTGGGATGACCAGACTCATATCTATCAAAGACTCACTCTTGATGAGGAGAGCATGTTCAGCGAGCTGAGGAGAATCGCAGAAAAGATTCATGAGATCACAGGACTTGAGTTTTTTTCGACCGAGATTGTCCGGATAAAAGACGGCAGGTTTGTGGTCGTGGACTACATCAACGACCAGTGCGACATGAGATTCCAGTCAGATACTCCCGATGGTGTGCCTGATTCCGTAGTCGAGGAAATTGCCGCAGCCATAGTGTACATTCTTTAAAAGGTTCTCTTCCGGTTTGTGTGTGTTATTCGGAAAAGACCTTAAAGGATCTCGGTCCACTCGGATTTTTCTCGCCCTCTGCTGTTTCTTCTTAACTATTTTCTTCTTCCACGACTCCCTGTAATTTCTCCAGGAAATCAGGAATAGCCGAGGTAACACGGTTCCAGTTAGGAATGAGAGGGGAGTAAAGGGGGTTTTCGTGGAATTCTTTTCCGGCAATCTGGATGGCTCTGGTGAAGGCTTCGACCATTTTGGTCTCCTCATGACGGTCAAAGAAAAGGCCATTGATGGCGGCATCGTCATGGTAGCGTTTGATCGTATCCTGGGCGGTGCGGAGGTAGTTGACGAGCAAAGTGTTCAAAACACTTTCGCTCACCACAGCACCCTCGATGGCAATGTTTCTGAAAATGGCTTTGGCAATGTCAATCGACATTTTCATCAGGCCCGTTTTTGGATTTTCAGCGGAAACGGGCTGATGCTTGTGCTCATATGTTTCGCAAAGTTCCACCTGGCAGATTCTTTTTATGGAGCAGTTCCTGTAGACTTCGGCTAGCGTCTCAACCTCTATTCCCCAATCGCCGGGGATTCGATTGATACGGGAAAGATCGGCGAGCATCGAAAATTCTCCGGCCAGAGGATAGCGGAAGCTGTCCAGGTAGCTGAGCAGGGGCAGCGGCCCAAGAATTTTTTCAAGGCTTCTGATGATTGGAGTGACAAAAAGACGGGTGACCCTTCCGTGCATCCGGTCAGTCACGCGCGCATAGTATCCTTTACAGAAGGCATAGTCGATATTAGGGGAAGCTACAGGGTAACACAGCCGGCCCAGAAGTTCCCTGGTATAGTTGACGATATCGCAGTCATGGAGAGCGATGACTTTACTTTTTTCTCGAGAGAGAATGTAACCGTAGGCGGTCCAGCAGGAGCGGCCCTTGCCATCCTCGCCGACATAAAGGCCATTCTCCTCAAGAAGTTTATAGAGCCCTCCGATGGCCGGGCCGGTGTTCCAGATGACGCGCGTTCTCTGAGGAAGCTGGGCAAAGAACCTTCTTGCCTTGTTGAACTGTTCTTCGTTTGTTCTTCCCATGGTGACTACAATTTCGTTGAGGTAAGGGACTTTCTTGATATTTTCTATAATTCCCTTTATGGCGGGAGCTTCCAGTTCTGCGTAGGTTGAGGGAAGAACAAGGGCAATGGGACGATGCTGATTAAAATCTATCAATTCCTGTTCCATACGGTTCACGTCAGTCGTCCCAAAGCGGTGAAAGGTGGAAACGACACCTGTTTGATAAAAATCCGCCATAATGCCCTCCTTTCAGAGCGTTTTATGGTTTTACACAGTATTTGCTAAGAGTTTTAAGATTGCTTCAGACCAGCCCGCCGGACCGATGCCTGGAGCGAAGATGAGATTATCCAGCTTAATCGACGGGTCGTAGCTTCGGTCGGGTTTTTGAACCAGAACAGGGTAGTCCACAACCTCAAGCATCGGCAAATCGTTGAGGCTGTCGCCCACAGCAATCGTTTGGAGCTTCTCGCCTTTCTTTTTATAGATATCCCTGAGCATCAGAACTGCTTTTCCTTTATCGTTGCTGCCGGTAAGGTGATGAAAGCGTCCTCCGCGGCTTATCTGAAGACTGAAACAGCGGGCTTCTGTTTGAATTTTATCTTCCAAAGCTGCATCTTCCAGAATAAAGGGCTCGTCGTATTCTCTTTGCCTTGCCAGTTCAGCCTGTTCCAGGGAAAAGTCGCAGAGTTGAGCGACCTCTCGGATGGTCATATCGCCAAATCCTTTAAGTTTCCCTGGGAAATGGCCTGATATTTGGTTAAAAGCTTCTCTGAGCTGAGAATAGGGAGTTCCGAGCTCGATGATGAAATAGTAAGAATATTCTTTTGTGTATTGAAATTTATAGGGAAAGTATTTCTTAGGGACGAAAATGGCGCCGCCGTTTTCCGCAATGAAGGGATGATGATTTTGGAGTTGAATCCGAACCTTTTCGATTTCAGCTCTGGTCTTGCTCGTGCAGAAAAGGAGGGGAATATTCTTTTCTTTTAAGGCATTGAGGGCAGGGATGGCCAATTCGAAAGAATAGGTTTTATGATCGAGGAGGGTTCCGTCTAAATCCGTAAAGACGAGATAACAGCAATATTTCCCTTCATTATTCATAGCCATAAACATATTTTTGAGCTTATATAAGAACGAAAATTGATTTTATGATATTCTAATCACTCCAATATGTCAAAGATAATTCATTCAGTTCTTGATAATCTCCCCATGCCTCAAAGATATTGAGTCAACGTCATCTTTTGCCTTCCAGCCAAAGAGCAAATCTGAATGATAAAAATAGTTGATATGATTTTTTATCTTCACTAAGATTAATAGAAACTAAAGAGATGAGAATCGCTCTTTTATATTTTATTAAGTTATTGATCATTCTAAAATGAGGTCAATGAGGATTAAACATGAAACCAAAAACAATCATTATTCTGATTTTAATCGCCCTATGCCTGGTCGTTCTTATTCAGAACTCCAAGGAGATTGTCACTTTCCAGATATTTTTCTGGAAGATCACCATGTCGCGAATTATCCTAATTCCTATGCTGATATTCATCGGATTTATCATCGGATACCTCGTAGCAAAATTACAAAAATAAAAAATCACCAATTCTTCGCAATTTTAAAAGATATTTTTTGGACTTTCAGCCAAATTTTTGTCCGTAATCGACTTTTTTAACTCAGATTTATAGATAACGTCCATCAATTTGAGTGATAAGGATTCGAGTCTGGAATTATCCATCTTTTTAAGAGGAAGTAGCTTTGATGATCAGTTTATATGACCCGCCCGGAAAGGGAAGGCGGAGACCGATCGAACGTTTGAAGAGGCAACGCGAAGCGGCATCCCCTCCAAATTTGACTCATGATTTTTCAGATGTTATAAAAGTAAAATAGACACGTAAGATGATAAGAATCCTTTTTTGGAGGCGGTACAGATGAAAAGCTTGGATGATTACCTTCCCATTGTTGGAGAAAAAATCATAGGAAATATCTATCAAAAAGCTCATCGACTGGCTAATAAGCACATCGTTCATATCAATTCCACAGCTCACGGAGGCGGTGTTGCTGAAATACTGAACAGCCTTGTGATTTTAATGAACGATATCGGAATAGATACAGGCTGGAGGGTTCTGCTTGGGCCCTCAGACTTTTTTACCGTAACCAAAAAGTTTCACAATGCTCTTCAAGGCGATCCCATTAATTTAACGATAAACAAAAAGAATCTTTATCTGGACACGAATGATAGGTTTTCCAAGTTTACTCATCTGGACCATGATTGTGTTATTGTCCACGATCCACAGCCTCTTCCCCTTATTAAATTTCAGAGGAAAAAACAGCCTTGGATATGGCGGTGCCATATTGATATCACTAAGCCTAACAAGGAATTATGGAGTTATATCAAGCCTTTTATCCTCCGCTACGATTTGATGATTGTTTCCAGCCAACGCTTCAGAAAGGATGATCTTTTTCTTGAGCAACGGATTATTCATCCTTCGATTGACCCCCTTTCGCCGAAAAATATGGATCTCTCCGAAGAAACGATTTCTAAGGTGTTTAAGAAATTCAATATCCCAACGGATAAACCGCTCATCACTCAGGTGTCCCGATTTGATCCCTGGAAGGATCCCGAAGGAGTTTTAAGAGTATTTGAGATTGTGAAAGAAAAGGTGGATTGCCGCCTTGCCTTTTGCTACAACATGGCCCCTGACGATCCAGAAGGGGTTTTGATGTACAACAGGATAGAGAAGAAGGCCAGGAAATATTTGAAAAAAAGAGAAGTTTTATTTGTCTTAGGGGATAATCAGATTTTGGTTAATGCTCTGCAGAGAAAGTCTTCCGTTATCCTTCAGAAATCAATGCGGGAGGGATTTGGCTTGACCGTTGCTGAGGCCCAGTGGAAAGGGACTCCGGTTGTGGCCTCGAATATCGGCGGAATCCCAGAGCAGGTCATCAACAATAAAACAGGATTCCTCATCAAACCCAATGATATTAAGGGATGTGCCGATCGAGTGCTGACTTTGCTCATGGATAAGAAGCTTGCCAGAGAGATGGGAGAGCAGGGAAAAAAGTTTATTCGTGAGAATTTCCTTATCACGCGAAACATCTCGGATTATCTGACGCTTCTGATCGACGTTTTTAATAATTATTGACAAAATTTTTTCCAAAGTGATTTTTCTAAGAGTACACCTTGGCAGGGGACTTGATGATTATTCTGTTGTGGTCACGTTGGATGTTAAACAGAGCAATCCATAAAAAAGATGGTGCAAAGGTTATTTGAAATTATGGCAATTCAAAGGTAAACTAGAAATAAACGTCTATAAGGCCGATAATGGATGAAAATTCAAAAAATAGAGAAAGAGTTGTTGTCATCTCCAACAGATTGCCTATAACCGTAAGCCAAAGCAAGGAAGGATTGAAAATCCAGCAGAGTCCGGGAGGACTCGCCACAGGCCTCCGTTCGTTCCGAGAAGAGGGAAGCGCTATCTTTGTGGGATGGCCTGGCTATTGGCCTGAAGATGAAAAAGAAAAAAGATTTATTGAGAATAAGCTTATAAAAGACTACCAGTGCTATCCTGTCTTTCTTTCTCCAACAGAGATTGGCAAATATTATTATGGCTTTGCCAACAGAACACTCTGGCCTCTTTTTCACTATTTTCCGACCTATTGCAATTTTGAGGAAACGGAATGGGAGGCTTACAAAAAAGTCAATCAAAAATTTTTTCAGAAAGCTTATGAGCTAGCGGAATCTCAAGATGTTTTCTGGATTCACGATTATCATCTCATGCTTCTTCCAACCTTGATCAGAGAAGCTTTCCCTCAAAGTTCAATCGGCTTTTTTCTTCACATTCCTTTTCCATCTTCTGAGGTCTTTCGTATACTGCCATGGCGGAAGGAGATCCTTGAAGGTCTGTTGGGGGCCGATCTTTTAGGCTTTCACACCTATGAGTATGCGAGGCACTTTTTGAGCAGTGTCTTAAGATTATTAGGATATGAACATGAATTTGGCGAGATTTTTATGAACAACAGGATTATTAAAGTCGAAAACTTTCCCATGGGGATTGACTTTCGATACATCGAATATCTTTTGCAACAATCTTCGACACAGAAAGACATCGAGAAGCTAAGAGAGAAAATATTGGCTGAGAAGAGGAAAATCATCCTCTCCGTTGACCGCTTGGATTACACCAAGGGAATCCCTCAAAGGTTAAGAGGCATCGAGTTGTTCCTGGAGGAAAAGCCAGAGTGGCACAACAGGTTTATCTATATCATGCTCTGTGTTCCGTCCAGAACAAAAGTGAAACATTATTCTCTTTTAAAGGATGAAGTTGATTCCCTGGTTGGAAGAATAGACGGTCGTTTTGGAATGCCTGGCTGGATTCCGGTACATTATATGTATCGGTTTTTGCCTTTTGAGAAGCTTCTTTCTCTCTATTCTTTAGCAGATGTTGCTCTTGTGACTCCATTGAGGGATGGGATGAATTTAGTGGCTAAAGAGTATGTTGCTTCTAAAACAGATAATAGGGGAGTACTGGTTCTCAGTGAAACGGCAGGGGCGGCCGCTGAGCTGGGAGAAGCCCTGCTGGTCAATGTCAACAACAAGCAGGATATCGCGGATGGATTGGCCCGAGCCCTTGAAATGAGTGAAGGAGAACAGGCCAGAGCCATGGAGTTTATGAGAAAACGCCTCTTGGAATACGATGTCTTTCACTGGGCAAGAAGTTTTGTGGATAAAATTAAGGATGTTAAAAAGATTCAAGCTCGGCACGAGCACCAAAAGCTCAATGAAGAATGGAAAGGAAAAATCATCACTCATTTCAGAAAAAGCAAGAAACGACTTCTTCTCCTTGACTATGATGGCACTTTGATGCCCTTTACTCTGAGGCCAGATGAGGCAAAGCCAGGTGTCAAGTTAATAAGGCTTCTTGTTTCATTGGCCAAGAACCCCAGGAATACTTTGGTCGTTGTCAGTGGTCGAGACCGGAAAATGATGGAGAATTGGCTTAAAAAAGTCCCCTGTGGCCTGGTGGCAGAGCACGGAGCTTGGATCAAAAAAGATCCTGCTCATGATTGGGAAAGGCAAAGGAGCCTGCTCAGCGGATGGAAAGAGCAAATAAACGCTATTCTCAAGACATATGAGATCCGCGTCCCTGGTTCTTTGGTTGAGGAAAAGGAGTTTGGTGTCGCCTGGCACTATCGAAAGGCTAATCCGGAACTCGGCCAGCTCAGGTCTGGTGAGCTTTTCGATTATCTCAGTGAGTTTCTGGCCAATACAGATTTGCAGGTCATCCATGGCAGTAAGGTTATCGAAGTGAGGATTTCCGGAGTCAATAAAGGGAATGCAGTCCTGCCGTGGCTGGCTCAGAGAAAATGGGATTTTATTCTCGCTCTAGGCGATGATTGGACCGATGAAGACATGTTTAAGATTTTGCCGTCATCGGCTTATTCGATTAAAGTCAGCTACGGCCCAACCCAGGCCAGATTCTATCTGGAGTCCCCGCAGGCAACCAGAGCATTGCTGGCTGCACTGGCCAAAGCTCATATGTAAAAGATTTATCAGGCCCTTTCCCAATTTTGCTCGGTCTTCAGCCCCTATTATCGAACAAAATGACAATTAGACTTCTAGTGCCGTTAGGTTCTTATAATCATTTGGCTTTGTCCCAAAGTTACGTGATGGCTTTTGATATATGCCTAAAAGAAGAGCTACAACCTTCTAAAATGAACAATCTCAAAAAATGAGATGTAGCCCGATGGACGACTTTGAAACTACGATCGTCCTGCGATACAGCGAACTAGAAAAAGGTTTGACATTCAACGCCAAAAATAAAGGGAATTTGTGTTAAGATAGGGGAAAAATTAAGATGAGTTTAAACTTTTTAAACACGTGTTAAAGGAGGAATTCTATGGATTTTGCAACTTTTCTTTCCTCGGCCAAAATTTGGCTATTGACCAGAGGGCTTAAAATTTTATTAATCGTGATTATCACTTTTGTGGCGATGAAGGTGATAAAAGTCGTCTCCTCACGCCTGTCGACCCTTTTTCTCAAGAGGAAGGAGGATGAGGAGTCTAAAAAACGGGCCAAAACGCTCAGTGCTGTGATTCGTAATTTTTTGAGCGCGGCGGTGCTTGTCATCGGTGCCCTGACCATTTTGGGAGAGCTTGGCATCCAGATCGGGCCATTGCTGGCTGCAGCCGGCATTGTGGGCTTAGCCCTAGGTTTTGCTGGCCAAAGCCTGGTTAAAGATGTCATAAATGGATTTTTCATCATCCTCTGGGACCAAATCCGAGTCGGCGATGTCGTTCAGATAGCCGGGAAAGGGGGTCTTGTCGAGAAAATAAACTTAAAAATGACAGTTCTTCGTGACTTGTCCGGAAATGTCCATTACATTCCCAACAGCAATATCGATACAGTGACCAACATGACCAAAGACTATTCTCAGTTTGTTTTTGATATAGGAGTCGCTTACCGCGAGGATGTGGATGAGGTGATAGAGGTCATAAAAGGAGTGGATGAAGAGTTGCGCCGCGATCCCGGTTTTGGGGCAGATATTCTGGAGCCTATAGAGATTTTTGGACTGGATAAATTTGGCGATTCAGCCGTCGTCATTAAGGCCCGCACAAAGACGAAGCCTATCAAGCAATGGCGTGTGGCGAGGGAATTCAACCGCAGGCTGAAAAAGCAATTTGACGAGAAAAATATCGAGATCCCGTTTCCGCATGTAACGCTCTACATGGGGCAGGATAAAAACGGTCAGGCTGCGCCCATGCGCATCATCGCCGAGGATAAGGACAAGTCTAAGTCCAAATGAAAGATTTCTTCTTGCTCCTATGTCTTGCCCGTCACCAAGGCGAGGCATTGGAGCCAGAAATCGCTGTATTGCCTCCAGAAGACAAAGTTGCACCCCCAATGCGGAGCCGGGTCAGAGGCATAGGCCAGAGCACGGCCTTTTCCACAGGTCCGAATGGCTAAAAGAGGGTCACCTGTCTCTTTGACTTTCAGCAGAATCTCCGCCTCAGCCAGAGGCAGAGTCTTGTTGTACCCCAGGATTGGAGGCATCGCCTCAAAACCGATTTTTTTGAATATCTTTTTGCCCGATTCCGTAGCTTGCGCCGTGAAGCCTTCAGTGCTCTCGATGAGGTCTTCAGCCTCCAGGCAGCGCACAGGCAGAATGTCCTTGAGCTGTGTCCGGCCCCAGCCGCCCCTTCCCAACTCTCCACTGAACGAGTACCAGCCGCCGAGAAACATAGCACCTTTACCTTTTTGAACGGCATTGACAGTCAGGCGGATGCGGTCGGGGAAGGTGAGAGTCTTTGTGCCAAATTTCTTTCTGTCAAAGAAACTTGGCGCCAATTGAAAAAGCTTGGCATCGATATCGCTAAAAATCAGAACGTCATATTCTTCAAGTATGGATTCATAATCGCCGGGTCCTAGCTTATTGTAGAAATCCCATGCCGGGACAGAACTAACGCTGTGCTCTCGAGTAGACTCCAGAGCTTCTTTGAGCCACTTTCCGTAATTGAAGATGTCAAGGCCTTTGGGAGCATGGTAGAAAGGGGTTTCGGCATAGACAGGGCCTGTCATCACCGCCCAATCCCCGACATAGTAGATCTTTGCCATGGTCAAACCTCCATCCTCAGGCATTTATTATCATGGAATTCGTTACATTTTTTCATTACACCTTTTTTCCAAAAAAAGCAAAAAATGCTATATTTGAGGTCTGAATGGAGATACGAAAAGGATTGAAAAAAGAGTCCCGCTTGATGCTTTTTTTGAAAATGAATTCATCAAACTTAAACGTTCCAAAAAAACTCTGTCCGGAGCGTGGGTGCTCATAATCCATTCTTAGGCATATGTTTCTGGCTGGAAAAATGTAAAAGGATTTTATAAGAGAATATAGCGTATTGCAGCGAATAAAAAATGTTTTGAAACATGAAAAAAAAGAATGCCCGGTGAAAAGGAGCTGGCCATGAAGGGAAAAAGCCTGATAATTCCTGAAGATTATAAGCCTTGCTTAGAAATTAGAGAAACGGAAAAAGCGATAAAGTTTATCAAAGACAATTTCGAACAGATGCTGGCCAGAGAGTTGACCTTGGAGAGAATATCTGCGCCAATTTTAGTTTCAAGAAAAACTGGAATAAACGACTATCTCACGGGAAGAGAAAGACCTATCGGATTTAATGTTTTGGACATGAAAGAAGAGGCTGAGATCGTTCAGTCGCTCGCCAAGTGGAAGAGAGTTGCCCTTGCCGACTATGGATTTAGCCATGGAGAAGGGCTTTATACAGATATGAACGCCATAAGACCGGATGAGCTATTGGATAATCTTCATTCCGTTTATGTTGACCAATGGGATTGGGAGAAGGTCATCACCAGGGATGAAAGAAACCTCAATTTTCTCAAGACCATCGTGAGAAGAATCTACAAGGTTATAAAAAAAACTGAAAATCTTGTTTGCGAGAAATTTGAAGAATTAGGAGAGCCTATCCTTCCAGATGAGATACAATTCATTCATAGTGAAGACCTGCTTGAAATGTATCCTTGCCTCTCCCCGGAGGAGCGTGAGGACGAGATATGCAGGGAAAAGAGGGCGGTGTTCATCATGGGAATTGGAGCACAACTTAAGGACGGACGGCCTCATGATGAAAGAGCTGCTGACTATGATGACTGGACAACGGAGACAGGAAAAGGGAGATGCGGTCTAAACGGCGATATCTTAATATGGTATCCGATCCTAAAAAGTGGTTTTGAGCTATCGTCAATGGGAATAAGAGTGGATAAAGATTCTTTGCTCAGACAGCTTGAGCTTAAAGGAGAAAAGGAGAACATTGGGCTGTATTTTCATCAGAGGTTGTTGAGGGGAGAGCTTCCTTTGGCCATAGGAGGAGGGATCGGGCAATCGCGGCTGTGTATGCTTTATCTCAGAAAAGCCCATATAGGGGAAGTCCAGTCGAGCGTCTGGCCTGATAAAATGAAGAGAGAGTGTAAAAAAAATAAAATATTTTTACTTTAGACTAGGACAACTTTATTCGTTTTTCATGAAAATTAAAGGTTCAAGGTTAGGTCTCAGAGTTGAAAAAGCTGCATGCTCAGCATGAGCATATCGGAGCAAAGCTGCAGATCAGAAGGCGCTAGATTTTACAAATCTTTGTTTATGATTTATCTTTGGCGATAGAATGAGATTCGGACTGATCATTCCTTCCTCCAACACGACCATGGAGGCAGAGTTCTGAAAGTTAGCCTGGGGCTGGGCGACACTCCAGACAGCCAGGGTGAGACTTCAAAACATCTTTTTCTTCTTTGCAGAAAGAAGATGAGAGAAAAGGATAAATGCGCATATTTTTCTTAAAGAGGAGAAAATGAGAGGAGCAGCCATTCTGGGTCTTTTATTTGTTTTCGTTTTTGTCTTTTCCGGTTGCGTTGCTGGTCCGAACGAGCTGGAGAAATCGCCCAACGCCCAGGGAAAAGTTGCCGGATTCTGGAAAGGATTGTGGCACGGCCTTATTGCGCCCATCACCTTTATCATCTCTATCTTCACCAAGAATATCCGTTTCTATGAAGTCCATAACAGCGGATTCTGGTACAATTTCGGTTTTGTCCTTGGCGCAGGCCTTTTCCTCAGCGGCGGCATATTGGGCAGGGGGCGAAGGAAGGAGCGAAAGCGATAATAATTCTTATCGTTTAATTCCTTTTAGGAACGCAGGGAATATCATGAGAGATATTTCTGAGACGATGATGGACCTTTCTGCCTGATTCCAGTATTCTGATTCTGAACCTCTCTTCTTCCCTGGCGGCGAAGTTTCTGCAAAAGGCCGCCGATGCGATGGCTTCAGTGATTTGTTTGATCCTGTGAATAGCGTTAGAGAGTCATACAGGCGCTGGCTTAATGCTTGAGGGATTCGTTCTGGATATCTCTTCCCTTTTTGGCGTATTCCTGGGAGCGGTATGGGTTGCCGACCCGGTTGTAGAGGTCGGCGAGGAGGAAATAACCGAGAGGAAGATTCTCTTTCTCTGGTTTGAGGTCGATTCCTTTCTTGACCAGCTCAATGGCCTCCTCGAAGCTCTGGCCGCGGTTGAGATAGATACGGGCAAGGTAGAAATAGCTCAGAGGGAAGCGGGGATTGTTCTCGATGGTTTTCTCCAGATAGGCCTTCTCCTCCTCCACCAGTCCTAATAGCCTGTAAATCCGGGAAAGGTTGAAACTGGCTTTGAAATTATGGGGAATGTTGTCCAGTTCCCTCTTGTACTCCTCAATCGCTTTCTGTAAATCACCTTTTTTTTCGTAAAGCTGGGCATAATTATAATGGAGATTCGCCAGTTTGGGGTTGAGTTCGACGGCGCGCGCAAGACACGTTTCCGCCTCTTCCAGTTTGTCCTGAATGATGTATATCTCACCGAGCGCGCTGAAAGCAGAGGCGGAATAAGAATTGATCTCCAGACATTTCTCATAGGATTGGATGGCCTCTTCATACTTTTTTTGCGCGGTGTAGATATTACCCAGAATGAGGTAGATCTGGGAATCGGGCAAAAGGGAGGGCAAGAAGCTTAAAATGAACTTCTCCGCTTCTTCCAGATTTTCGAGCATGATGTAGGAACTGGCGATGTTGATGACCGTGAAGGCATCGTCAGGTTTTCTGTCCAGCACCTCAAAAAAAGACTCCTGAGCCTTCTCGAACTTTCCCTGCTTGAAATAGAGGTTGCCCAGTGTGAAATAAGCGTCGATGACATCAGGGTCTTCAGCGATGATTTCCTTGATCCTGCTCTCGGCCAGATCGAACTTGCCTTCGAGCCCCAGCTCCCGCGCTTCGGAAAGGCGGTTGAAAACCCCGATTTTGTCTTTCGGGCTGGCCAGCTTCTTTCCTTTCAGGGAAGAGGCATCTGCAAAAGAGCCTATATACCCAAGAGCGGCAAGCTTCTGTCTTGTCTCCTCATCCATCTTTCGGTAATCGAGTTCAAAGGCGTTCTTGCTTGCTTCGGCCAGAAACTTCTCGGCCAGAGATTCCATCCTCTTCAGCTCCTGTATCTGTGTCAAAGCCAGGTTGTCCTTCTCGTCAGGGTCTTTCTCCAAATCATAGAGTTCTGGCGCTGGGGCGATGATCAGCTTGAAACGGCCATCCACTATTCCTTTGAGTTCGCTCCAGCCGTAATGGAAGCGGGGATAATAGGTTTCCGAATAAGCGAAGCGGTGGCCAGAATTATCTTCCTTGAAAAACAGAGGGACAAGGCTTTTCGCTTGGATCTGTGGAGGGAAAGCGATCCCGGCCATCTCCAGCATCGATGGCATCACATCAACAAGCGAGACGACAGCCGAACGCGTCAAGCCCCAAAGTTTCTCAAAGGGCGTGACCACGATCAGGGGCACATGGATACCTTCCTGGTAGATAAAAAATCCATGTGTGCTTTCCTCATGTTCGCCGAGACTCTCGCCGTGATCTGAGGTAAAAATAAAGATCGTGTTCTGGAGGAGGGCGTTTTCCTCAAGATACTCCCAGAGCCTTCCCAGCTGGGAATCCGTGTAGGCGATCTCCCCGACGTAGGGCCTGTTAGGATATTGCTCTTTATAGGGTGAGGGAGGCTCATAGGGTGTGTGTGGGTCGTAAAGATGAACCCAGGTGAAAAACCGTCCCGCCTTGTGGTCCTCGAGCCAGGCCAGAACCTGGTCGATGACCTCATCCCCTCTGCGCTGCACCTGACCGAGGGATATCGTCTTGTAGCGGCTGAGGTCAAATTGGTCAAAGTAATAATCAAAGCCCTGGCTTATTCCCCATTTGGAGTCGAGAACATAAGCGGCCACAAAACCGGCTGTTTGATAGCCTTCTTGCTTGAAGAGTTCGGCCAGAGTTGTAATCTCTTGGGGGACGAGAAATCCGCCGTTGTCTCTGACTCCATGAAAGGTGGGAAAAGTGCCGGTCAGAAGTGAGGTGTGGGAAGGTAAAGTCAGAGGAGTAGGGGCAATGCATCTCTCGAATTTGATGCCGCGGGCAGCGAAAAGGTCCATGTAAGGGGTTTCGATGCGGGAATATCCATAGCAGCCAATCCTGTCAGCACGGAGGGTGTCGACCGTGACAAGGATGTAGTTGAATTCTCTTTTTCCTTTGAGCCGAGCAAACTCGCTCCTCTGAAGAGCAAGAAAATAGACTGCGGCGAGGGCTACCACAATGAGAAGAAAGCCAAAAGCGAAAAGAAAGCGCTTCTTTTTCATCATCGCTGAGTTTAAATTCTACCACAAAGTTTGAAGAGTTTGAATTTCGCTAGCTGAGGAATGGAGGAATGCGTGAAGGAGATAAAGTCTTTTCAGGATATTCAGCAACGCACTTGACCTCAAATTCCAGAGACTTGCCCCTTTTTTTAATATGGACTCCGATAAGATTGTCTTGCACGCTGGCCGTGCATTCTTCGGAACCAGCAAAAGCAACTCTTTTGAGAATTTGCTTCTGACAGTGTGAATGAACAGGAAAAAGGGTGGCGAGAACTCTCTGTCTCACCACCCTTTTGAGCTCTAGACCGAATATGAATCAGAACATCAAACGGACGCCAAGTCTTATCTGCCTGGGCCGGTTGATCGTGTAAAGCTGGTGGCCATCAGTGGAAGTCCAGTAATCGTCAGGTTCAGTTGCTGGAGGCGGAAGCTGCCAATCGTAACCGATTCTGGTTCCCCAGGATCTGATGGTGTCGTCGTTGAAGACGTTGAAGACGTCAAGCATGAAACCCAGCCGGTACTTCTCGGCAATCCTGAACGTCTTCTCCAGCCTGAGGTCAAGTGTTTTCTCGACCGGATAGTGGTTGGAGCCTCGAGGTTCGGTAAAAAACGTGATTCGTCCCTGATTGAACCGTGGCGTTCTGTATTGCCTTGTCCAGGCATTACTTGTGATCGCCCGGAAGTAAGCTGTCAGGTTGATATCGAAAGGAAGTATGTATGTTCCCTGAATTTTGAGCATGTGGGTCGGGTCAAATGTGGAGTTGCCATCGGTGTTGATCCAGAAGTTGGGATCGTCCGTCGACCCGCCCCAGCCGATGTCATCGGCGAATCCGTTATCCAGTGTCCCGGTCGCCTCGGAGTAGACATAAGAGGCCAGCATCTGCCACCTGTTGGAGAATCGCTTGTTGAACAGGAATTCAAGCCCCCAGTATTTCCGGTAAGGCTTCAGGCCGAAGTAGGCATCATCCTCAGTCAAATTCTTGAGGACATAGGCGCGAGCGTCGGCGTCATCAATCTCATAGACCGTATATTCTGCGCCTGTCTCAGGGTCATTGACCGTCACAGGAGAATAGGTCGCGAGCGTGTCAATCGGGCCGATGATGTTCTTCCAGTTGCGGTAGATGAATGTCACCGAGAAAGAGGCGTCCCGGAAAAGCTCCCTTTCCACAGAAGCCGTGAACTGGTCCATATAGGGATGTTTGAGGTCAGGGTGTAAGCTGTAGAGTTGCTCGTGCGTGATCGTTTCATACGCCACCCACTCATCATTAGGGACATCCCAGTAATAGCTGATATAATCCGAATAGGCAGAGGCGGGATTGAGTCGGTCATGGTAGCTGCTCAGCATAGCTTCGGTGAACTGGCCGTAATGAGCCTTCAAAACAGTGCGCTTGTCGCCGAAGATATCGAAAGCGAAGCCGATTCGGGGAGCAAGGCGGAACTGCTTGTAGACCGTTCCCTTAACGCCCTTTATCGTTCCGAACATGTGGCTGGCGCGCAGGCCAAGGTTGATGTTCAAACGGTCGGAAACCTTCCACGTATCCTGGACGAATTCCTCGATTCGCGTGTAATTAGTGTTGGTGTCATACCCCTCGTACTGAAAGGCCAGGTAGTTCCCGGTGTAGTAATAACCGAAAGGTCCATATCCGACAAGGTCAACATAATACGTCGCGGTGGGACCCGTGAAGCCATATCTGTTCCTGACCTTTCCATACTCGAACTCCATCCCGAACTTGAAGTCATGGTTGCCCTGGATGAAATCCTCAGCATAATGGGTGATACTGGCGTTCGCTTGATACCTGTCTCTGTCAGCATAGAAAAAGTAGCCGGCGCTGTCATAGAGCATATTGTCGTTATCGCTAAAATGGGCGCTGACTCCCATGCCGGTTTCCGGGTCCAGGTAGTAATAGCCGGTGAAGAAAGCGAATTTGAGGTCAAAGAACGTCTTGGGGCTGAGGATCTGAGTCAGGCTGAAGTTTCCGACCCAGTCGGGCGATTTCTGATTGACGCACGCTTCTGGAGAGACATTAGCTCCTGCGCCTCTGTTGATGCCGTTGTAAGCGTCGTACTCGAGGAAGGTCATGATGTTGGTCCTGGAGGTAAGCTGGGAAGTGATCTTCAAGAATCCTCTGGGCTGTTTGTAATCGACATCCTCGGGAAAGCCGGTGACCTTAGTGAATGTTCGATAGTATTGACCTCCAAAAAAGAACCAGATCTTATCCTTCTGGATCGGCCCTCCGAGGTGCGCTCCGAAATCATAAAGTTTCAACCCGGGGGGTGTCAGGTTGGGGAAATCATCATGATAAGCCGCCGTGTTGTCCGCCTGCCAGAAATTCGCAGTGAATTCCCCGGTATCCGGGTCTCTTTTTCCCTCTCCCTGGTAGATGGCTTCAAAGTGGCCGGAGAACTCATTCCCGCCGGATTTTGTGATGAGGTTGAAGATGACGCCGGTGTAATTTCCGTATTCCGCATTGGCACCCAAGCCCATGATTTTCGATTCTTCAACGATGTTGGGGTTGACGAAGACCCAGGCTGAACCGGCCTCGGGGTCAGAGACATCCACGCCGTCCACCTGGTAAGCGACTCCAGTGTTTTGCGAAGCGCCATAAGCCACGTTGCTGGTGACGCCAGGAGCCAGGTTGACGATATCCATGGCAAAGTTGCTGTAAGGGACGTTCCTTAAGAGCTCATCGGTCAGAGTCACAGAAGCCGTTTCGCTCGTCTTGACATCAACCGTTGGCGATTCAGCAATGACCGTCACTTCTTCCTCGATGGTCGCAAGCTCCAGGGTGAAGTCAATGGTCAATCTCACCGTCGTCGTCACGCGGACATTCTCCTGGACGATTGTCTTGAATCCTTGAAGCTCAGCTTTCACCGTATAGACGCCGGGTGGAAGGGCAGGAAAACGGTACTCGCCGCTCTCCCCGGTGACGAACGTCCGGGCACCCATCAAGCTTGGACCGCTCACGGTGACTGTCACACCAGGCAGAGGGGTTTTTTCCGTATCCATTACTTTTCCGACGATAGCACCAGTCTCTCTGGATTGAGAGAAAGCAAGCGAAGTAAGCACAAGGAGCGTGGCAAATATGAACGCGAGTGGTTTGAATTTCATTTTTCCTCCTTTTTTTGATTTGTTTTTAAACCTCTTTGACTTAATCGTTGATTTTTTTCAAGCTTCCTTTTTGATTATCACCTCCTTCAGACAAAATATGACATAAATTGGTTGTGCGAATTTCGTGCCAACACAGATTTTTTCTAACTCTTTTTATATCCGTAAGATAGATAAGATGTGAACGGGGCATGCCCTCCAAATTTTTGGATTCTCCAAATATTTGAATGCATCTCTTTTGCAAATGCTACTTTCATCATTATAATAATAAAAACGAAAAAAAAGCAAAAGTTTTTTGAGTAAGCTTTTCTCCGTGAAGGCTTATGATGATAAAAGCCAACTCTAAGAGCGCTGGTTTCCATCCCTCCCGCCAAAGACCGTCCCACCCACCTTCATGGGCTTCGGAGGGACGGAAACCAGTTCCTCCATTCCTCACCCTATCAAATCTCTTTCCTCCAAACGGGGAAAAAGATGCTTCCTTTTTTTGAGAGGAATCAGGAGAACGGAGAATGGCGTTAAAAATCCGAAAAGGGCAAGGCTATTTCTCAAAATCTCTCCGAATCACGGAATTCGGGATGCGTACAATTTGATACTTATCAGGGCTTGTGTTATTTTTATAAAATGGAGCTGAAGTGAAAAGATTCACCTTCGTTGTCATCTTCCTCTTTATCACCGTTGGCCTCATTGCCTCTCAAGAGAAGATCTCCGTTGAACACAAAAACTGGCTTGAGACCGTCTCTCCCATCATCACCAAGGCCGAAAGAGAGGTCTTTCTCAAACTGAGGACAAACAGGGAAAGGGATAAATTCATCCGTCTTTTCTGGCTGAGGCGTGACCCCCTGCCCGAAACCCGGGAGAACGAATTTTTCCAGGATTACATGAAACGGGTCCACTTTGCCGATACAAATTTCGGCTACGGCTCAGTCAAAAAGGGAAGTCAGACAGAACGAGGCTATTTTTACCTCCTTCTCGGCCCTCCTCTGGAGAGGCAAATCTACGCCACCAGCTCAGAGCTCTGGCCCCTGGAACTCTGGTATTACAAGGGAGAGCAGCAATACGGTCTTCCCCCTTACTTCTATCTCATCTTTTACCAGCCGCAGGGAATGGGAGAATACCGTCTTTATCAGCCGGGTATGGAAGGACCGGAGAAGCTCGTTGTCCCCTCAAGTTTAGGACGACTTGTCACGCGAGCCAATGCCTATCAGGCCATAAAAAAGATATCCGGAGAGCTTGCCGGCGCCTCTCTGAGCTACCTCCCGGGAGAAACGAGTTTTGGTGAAAGTTCCTTCTCCTCGAGCACCATCATCTCCGCAGCCTATTCTCTGCCCGAGAAAAAATTCTCCGACAGCTATGCTCGCGACTTTCTGTATTATAAAGACTATATCGAAACCGATTACACGCACGACTTTATCGACAGCAGTTACAAAGTTAAGGTCTTCAAGAATAATGGTCAGTTTTTCGTTCATTGGGCTCTCGAGCCCAGTAAGATCAATTTTGTCTCCTACCAGGGCAGATACTATGCGACATTCGAGCTCATACTCCGGATCGAAGACCTCGAGGGGAATCTCGTCCTGGAAAAAGAGGAAGAGATTCCTCTCAGAATCACTCCCGAGGAGTACAAGCAGCACGAACGACGGCTTTTTGCTTTTCAGGACATCGTGCCTCTGATTCCTGGAAAATTCAAGCTCTTCTTCCTGCTCAAGAGCAAGACGGCCAGGGATTTTGCCTCCTTCCGGTCTGACATCATTGCTGGTTATGAGCAGGGCCAAATCTCGATGAGCAGCCTGATTCTCTACCACAATAAGGAGGCTCTCGGAGTGAGCCAGAAAAAGAAATTAAAAGCTTTCACGTTTGACGGCGACCAGTATGTGATCAATGCCCAGAACAATTTCCTTCCCCAGGAAAAGATGGGCATCTACTGCCAGGTTTATAACGTGGCGGAAAAAAACACGAAGTCTTTCGTTCTGGAAATATTCCCCATGAACTCTGAGACAGCTGTCCTGAGGCAGAAAAGATCATTAAGCGAAATCCTTGCTCCTGACGGAGAAGGAATCGACACAGGCCCTGTCGAGCTCTCAGCGCTCAATCCTGGATATTACACTGTCAAGGCCTCTATCCTCGATGAAAAAGAGAAGCCGCTTCTGGCTCAAAAAGAAAATTTCTTGATTCTCTCCCAGCCCTTTGGTGTCGTCCCCTGGATCTACGCCAAGCTCCACAATCCGATGCCCGATCCTGAACTGCTCTACACATTAGCTTCCCAGTACTTTCTGACACAACATTATGCGGAGGCCCGAAAACTTCTCGAGCAAGCTCTGAGCCAGAAGAGCGAGCCCAAAACAAGACTCCTGCTGGGAAAAACCCTTTACGCCCTAGGCCAGTTCGAAGACTCCCTCACTCTTGTTTTTCCCGTCTATCACTCCACCCAAGAAAGGGAAGCCGCAAAGCTCATCGCTGCCAACTATGCCGCCCTTAAAGAGTGGAGCGCTGCTCTCGTCTATCTCGAAAGGCTCCTGGAGGATGCCACAGAGATCAGTGTCTTGAATCTTGCTGCGGAATGTTACTTGAACCTCGGCCAAACAGAGAAAGCCCTGCCTTTGCTTGAAAAGTCTCTGGAGCTGAATCCGGACCAGCCAAAAATCAAGGAGCTGGAAAGGAAAGTGAAAAAGCATTCGAATCATTGAACACACGTTTTTAAAAAACAGATGATTCACAGGCATGCTCTCAAATAAACCTGAACGAGGAGGATAAGGTGTTAAAAAAAGCGATTCTTCTCTCCGTTATCGTCGTTTCACTCATGTCGAGCCTCTGGCCTTCGGTTCAAGGCAAGATTGAAGGGGTGGTCACAGACAGCGAAGGACAACCGTTGGAAGGCGTGGCCATAACCATCACCTCGCTCAAGATGTCCAGCCAGCGCGTTACTCTTAAAACGAATAAGGAGGGAAAGTACGCCCAAATCGGACTCTGGCCGGCTCAATACATGGTCGACTTTAAAAAATCCGGCTTTCTTCCCGCTTCACGAGAAGTCAGAGTGGGAATCGCCGAGACGATCAGGCTGGACATGGTCCTGGAAAAAGCTCAAGAGCTCGTTGAGAGAAGCTTATCCAAGGCAGACAGCCTCTTCCTCAAGGGTTACAAACTGTATGAAAAGGGTGACTATGAAGAGGCGGTCGAGGCTTATGAAGAAGCGATCCAGCATAACTCCGCTCAGTGGGGCTATTTTTTCAACCTTGGTCTCAGCTATAAAAAGCTCGATCAAAAGGAAAAAGCCCTGGAGGCTTTCCATAAAGCTCTCGATCTCAACCCTGAGAGCTACAGCTGCAACAAGGAGATCGGTGAGATTCTGGCAAAGAGCGGAAATTTCGAAGAGGCCAGGAAATACTACCAGAGAGCCACAGAGCTTAATCCTGATGAGCCGGATGCCTTTTACAACCTTGGCGTTTGCCTGATCAATCTGGGAGGTTCTGATAAGGCTATCGAAGCCCTTCTGAGAACAGTGGAGATCAAAGACGATTATGCCGATGCCTATTACTCGCTCGGCACTCTCTCCATCGGGCAGAATAAGACCGAAGAGGCTGTCCGCTACCTGGAGAAGTTTCTCCAGCTGGCTCCAGAGCATGAAAAGGCGGATTTGGCCAGACAGCTCCTTGAATTCTTGAAAAAATAAGAGGCAACGGCGATGCGCAAAAAATTCATGATGGCTGTCTTGGCGTTGCTTTTTTTATGTCCTCAGATTGGCGCCGGCAAGAAGGACAAATACGACGCTTGGCTCAAAGAAGTGAAGCCAATCATCACCGACGCCGAGGAAGCGGAATTCAAGAAACTCAAGAAGGAAAAGGACAGGGAATTCTTCGTCCAGCTTTTCTGGGCCAGGAGAGACCCAACCCCTTATTCGGAAAAAAACGAATTCAAGGATGAATATTATGAACGGCTGAGCTACGTCAAAAAATCTTTTCTCTATGGTTACAAGACAGGGATCGACACCGACATGGGAAAAGTCTATCTCTGTTTCGGGAAACCCAAAGTCCTTCACCCGAGCACGGCCGCATCCCAGGGGCAGCAGTATCCGGAGGAAATATGGATCTACCCAACCCAGCCGTGGATGAACATTCCCCAGGAAACATTCAGCTTTGTTTTTACCCATGATGGAATGGGATATGTTCTGGACCGGGCCAGAACTGAAAACCGGGCTGTGCAGGCCTTTTTTGCCTACCCAGAAAGAGCTCTGCTCTACCCCGATCTGAAGGAACTTCCCAAGCTGAGGAAAGCCATCACCTTCTCCCCCGACTCGTTGGAGGCGAAGGCGATCGAAGAGGTCGAGTCCTCGCAGGAGGATATCATCCAGATTCCATTCGAGGAACAGGCCATCTTCACCAAGGCTGAAAACGTGAGCAGTTATCTGACTTTTCTTTTAAAGGTTGGCCCCTCCGAAAGGCTGGATGCGATCCAGGAAAGGCTCGTTCTTTTCGGGAGAGTGACCTCAGAAGCCGGCTCTTATGATTTCCGTGAGGAAAGAGGCTTGCTCAAGGAGAACGATTATTTTGTGTCTCAAGTTGGTCTTCCGGTTTTTCCGGGCGAATACGACCTTTATCTCGGTTTAGCTACCCCTGACAGCGCTGCTTATTCTCTGAAAAAGAAAAAGCTTATTATTCCGAACTTCTGGAGTCAGGAACTGGCCCTCTCTTCCCTCCTGGCCTCCTTTCAAGTTGAGGAAAAAACGGTTTCGGAAAAAAATGAGGAGTATAACGCCTTCACCCTGGGCCGCTACTCTTTAACTCCTTTTTTCAGCCAGGAATACGGCAAGGACCAGTCGCTCAACATCTTCTACTATATCTACAACATGGCCGTGGATGAGAATCGAAACTGCTCCCTGCTTATTTCCATGGAGCTGCAGAAGGGAGAACAGACGTTCGGCCTTAATCCCCAGAAACGAAAAAGGCAGATGGGAGAAGAGCCAGTGCTTCTGGAAGGCACAAAGATTCCCCTTTCTGCTCTTCCCCAATCGGGAAAATATGAGCTAACGATAAAGGTGACGGATGAAATCACTCAGAGAACAGCCAGCGGCACGCTGACATTTACTGTCCGCTAAGCTCTGCAGGAATTCTTTCCTCTTTCTCCATCGGATCTTTCCTCAGGAAGAAGGAATCCTGGCGATTTTATGTTTTATTTTTAATTTCTTTGAGCTTTTCCAGGTATTCAAGGATTTTTTCTTTGAGCTTCTGGTCCTGGACTTGAGGTAGAGTCTTCTCCAGAAGTTCACGGGCTTTATCGAAGCTTTTGCTGTTGATATAGGCGACAGCCAGGTTGATGCTGGCGACGGCATAATTCGGGTCAATTTTCAGAGCGGTTTGGAAACTTCCGATTGCCTCTGGGTAACGGCCCAGCTTATTGAGAATAACACCTTGGAGATTAAAGGCTTGAAGGGAAAGCTTATCTTTTTCGATCGATTTTTGGACATATTTCAGGGCCAGATCCAGCTTATCCTGCCCAAAGTAAACTCTGGCCAGGTTGAAGCTGGCTTTATAGCTCCGATCGAGGACAAAGGCTTTCCGGTATTCTTCTTCAGCCTTATCCAGGATGTTCATCTCTTCATAAACAATGCCGAGGCTCATATGGCCTTCTGAAAAATCGGGCTTCAGCTCCAGGCTTTTTTGAAGGGCTGCCGCTGCCTCCGAAAAATTCTGTTTTTTTTCATAGGCCAACCCAAGAAGATGCCAGGAAGGCTGATGGTTGGGATTCAGAGAAAGGGCCTGGTTCGCATATCTAATGGCTTCATCCACAAATCCATAGTTCATGGCGACGACAGCCTTCTCGTACTGGTATTGAGGATCCTTTTCTCTTTTCTTCTCAAGTCTGCTTTGCGTTGAGGCGCAAGAAGCCAGGATGAAGCTTATGGTCAAGATTGCCAGTATGCTATCAGATCTCATCAATTTCCTCTTAGCTTGTTTTTAACACCAGTTATTCATCTTGGCATAAGTTCATCAGGAAAACAATACCCTTTCCAGGCTTGTTAGCATCTTTTTTCCTGTGATGAGAAAGGAGATTGGATAGAGAGAGGAAGGAAGGTGCTGGTTTCCATCCCTCCTCGCCAGAGACCCTCCCACCCGCCTTCATGGGCTTCGGAGGGACGGAAACCAGCGCTGTTAGAGTTGGCTTTTATCATCATATGCCTTCGCAGAGAAAGAGATGCATACCCTTCCAAGCGTTTTATAGGCAATGGCCGTTATCTATGTTAAGATAGTCAAGCATTGTCCAGATCAAAAAGTGGAAATCGAGGAGAATGCCGGAGGAAAACTAAGAAAAACCTGAGAGCTTGGCATAATTACGAAAAGATCGATAGAAAGGCTTTTTTAGCCAGCTCAAAGGATTGACCTTCTTCCATTGTCAAAGTTTTATGTGGATGAGTGGTCTGCAATTCAAAATAACTGCTTGGAAGGAGGAAGTCATGAAAATTCACGCCCGAGTTCCAATCATTGGTTTGCTGCTGAGCATTTTAGCCATCCCTTGTTTCTCCCAGAAAGGTAAGGAAGACCTTTTAGACCAGAAAGTCAGCGCGTTCCTCCAAAAAATGAGATACGAGTGGAGAGACATGAACGTGCCAGAGGCGGACGGGCGGCTGCTTTACGATATTATCATAAAGAATCGATACAAGAAGGCCCTCGAATTGGGGACATCCACCGGTCATTCGGCCATATGGATAGCGTGGGCGTTGAGCAAAACAGGCGGGAAGCTCGTAACTGTGGAAATAGACGAATGGCGGTATAAAGAAGCCATCGCCAATTTCAAAGAGGCGGGGCTTAGCGCCTATATCGATGCCAGGCTTGCCGATGCCCATCAATTGGTCCATGAATTGAGCGGGCCGTTTGACTTTGTTTTTATCGATGCGGATAAGGAGTGGTACACCAATTACGCCAGAGCGCTCATCCCCAAGCTTGAAGCCGGCGGCTGTCTGGCCGCGCATAATGTCTACGAGCCGCGGCCTGGCCGGCAGGGGAGGTTCCGCCGGGGCGGCACGGGAACAGGCGACTATTATGAATTCATGACAGGCCTGCCTGATTTTGAAACATCCATCCTTCCCGAAAGCCGGGGCGGGCTTGCAGTCAGCTATAGAAAAAAACGGAATGAATAAAACTTTCAGAGGACAGCTTCTATTAGCTCCTTAGACTTAACGCCTGATAGGTTCTGGAAAAAGAAAAGCTATAATGGGAGAAATCGGACAAGGAGCTGGGTTGGAACGAGCGGCCTCCTGCTTATGAGCCCTTGAGGATGGGATTTTTTCCGATTTTCTGAATCGCTGACTTTTTGGAGAGTGTAAAAAAAAGAAAATGCCGAAGAGGGGACTCGAACCCCTACGAGCGTTGTATCGCTCACTAGCCCCTCAAGCTAGCGTGTCTACCAAATTCCACCACTTCGGCATTCAACTCAGGGGGCTTTTTCTTTCCTCGAGTTCTCTGCGGATATCGTAAATCCAGTGAAGATAATGCTATTTCTTTTCTGTGTCAGGAGTCTTTTTCTCTGTCTCAGCGGCCTTCTGCTCTGCTGATTCCTGTTTCTTCTCTGCAGGTTGAGCCTGTTGCGTTGCCGGCTCTTTTTTCGGTTCTGCAGTCTCGACAGCCTCTTTTTCTTCCCTGATCACGGATTTGGCTCCTTTGGAAGAGGTGAACCAGAGCCCTAAGGACGTTACCATAAAAAGCACAGCGCAGATAGTTGTGGTCTTGGAGAGAAGAGTTGCTGCGCCGCGAGGGCCAAAGACCGTCTGGCTGCCGACACCGCCGAACGTGCCCGCAAGATCGGCGGATTTTCCCGATTGAAGCAGAACGGCGACGATAAGAATGATACAGACGATAATGTGAACCGTAATCAGCAGTGTGGTCACGTTTTCTCCTTATAAGCTCTTATAGCTTCCTTCGCAATATGGATGAACGATTCGGCTTCTAAAGAGGCTCCTCCGACCAGAGCGCCGTTGATGTTTTTCTCTCTGAGCAGCGAGTAAGCATTCGCTGCTTTCACCGAACCGCCGTAAAGGATTATAGCACAGGAAGCTGTCTCCTGACCATATTTTTCCGCCATCTTATCCCTGATGAAGCTGTGGACTTCCTCGGCCTGTTCGGGTGTGGCCGTCTTGCCTGTTCCGATGGCCCAGATAGGCTCATAGGCGAGAATGAGCTGACTTATCTCGTCTTTGTTGAGCCCCTCCAGCCCGAGATGGATCTGCGACTCGACTTTCTCCATCGTTTTTCCATTTTCCCGCTCTGCAAGGGATTCCCCGATGCAGACGATGGGAATGAGCTCGTGGGCTAAGGCAGATTTTATCTTTTTATTGACAGTCTCGTCCGTTTCACCGAAGTACTGGCGTCTTTCGCTGTGGCCGATGACCGCATACCGGCAGCCTGAAGACTTGATCATGGCTGCGGAAACCTCCCCGGTGTAGGCCCCTTCCTTCTCCCAGAAAAGATTCTGAGCGCCAAGCTGGACAGAGCTTCCCTCGATCACTCTTTTCACATCGCTCAGGGCAGTGAAAGGCGGAATAACAACAAGCTCTGCCTCAGTCAGCCCTGAACTTTTCTCTTTTATGGCCTTGGCCAGGCTCACAGCTTCAGGAACTGTCTTATACATTTTCCAGTTCCCGGCGATGAAGGGTCTTTCGTTGCTGAGTTTCATTTTATTTTCCTTCCAAAGCTTCAATCCCGGGCAGGGTTTCATTGGCTATGAATTCGAGCGATGCGCCCCCACCCGTGGAGATATGGGAAATTTTTTCGCTGACTCCTGCTTTATAAACTGCTGCTACCGAATCTCCTCCGCCCACAATGGAAGTGGCGCCAGAGCTGGCCACAGCTTGAGCTATTTTCATTGTTCCCTGGGCAAATTTGTCGATTTCAAAAACTCCAAGAGGTCCATTCCAGAAGATGGTTTTTGCCGTTGCGACCGTTCCTGAATATTTTTCGACTGTCTTTGGTCCGATGTCCAGGGCCATTGAATCCGCAGGAATCGGGAAGGAATCGACGGTCCGGCTTTCTGCTTCCTGGCTTTTTTCTGCAGCAACCACATGGTCAGAGGGAAGCTGGAAATCCACCTTCTTCTCTTTTGCCTGATTGAGGAGGCGGAGGGCTAGGTCTATTTTTTCTTCTTCGACGAGCGAGCGGCCGACATCCAGCCCTTGAGCCCTGAAAAACGTATAAGCCATAGCGCCGCCGACAAGAATGCTGTTCGCCTTGTTCAACAGACTTTCGATAACCGGGATCTTATCCGAGACCTTTGCTCCGCCGAGAATGGCCACATAAGGCTTTTGAGGAGAATGAATGGCCCTGCTCAGATAGTCCACCTCTTTTTTGAGGAGATAACCGGCTGCCGATTTTTTCACATAATGAGTGATGCCCACGACCGAGGCATGGGCCCTGTGGCTTGAGCCAAAGGCATCATTGACATAATAATCGACTTCCTGGGCCAGATTCTTGGCAAAAGCAGGGTCGTTCTTTTCCTCTTCTGCGTTGAACCTGAGGTTTTCAAGAAGAAGGACTTCACCCTCCCCAAGCTCTTTCTTCAGCTTCGAAACTTCTTCTCCGACCACAGCAGGAGCAAGAATCACTTTCTGGGGGAAGAGTTCGGCGAGCCTTTTGGCCACAGGTTTCAGGCTCAGCCTGGGATCAAATTTTCCTTTGGGCCGGCCCAGGTGAGAGGCCACGATGAGCTTTGCCTTTTGTCCGAGAAGGTAATTCATAGTGGGCAGGGCGGCTTTTATCCGCGTGTCGTCCCTGATGTTTCCGTTTTCATCCAGAGGGACATTGAAGTCGACTCTCAGGAAAACCGTTTTTCCCTTGAAATCTAAATCTTGAAGCGAAAGCATGGCACGTTCACCGCGAAATGAATTTGATCAGGTCTCTCAGCCGGCAGGAATAGCCCCATTCGTTGTCATACCAGGCGAGCACCTGCACCAGATTATCGTCTGTCACCCTGGTAAACGGGCCGTCGAGGATGGCGGAGTGGGGATTGGCCATAAAATCGACGGACACCAGCTCTTCGTCTGTGTAATCAAGGATTCCCTTGAGTGCTACCGAAGCGGCTTTCTTGAAAGCTCCGTTGACCTCTTCCACAGTCGCCTTTTTCTCGATGAGGGCAACCAGATCAACCACAGAGACATTCGCGGTGGGAATCCTTATGGCGATGCCGTCTATTTTTCCTTTGAGCTCTGGGATGACGATTCCCACGGCTCTGGCCGCTCCGGTTGTGGTCGGAACCTGAGAGACGGCAGCAGCCCTGGCCCGGCGAAGATCTTTATGCGGCGCGTCTAACAATCTCTGATCGCTGGTGTAGGCGTGGATCGTTGTCATGAAGCCTTTTTCAATGCCAAACTCGTCGTTAAGAACTTTTGCCACAGGAGCAACGCAATTGGTCGTGCAGGAGGCGTTAGAGAGGACATGATGTTTCTTCGGGTCGTAAGCTTTTTCGTTGACCCCGAGAACAAGGGTGATATCCGGTTCAGTCCCGGGCGCAGAAATGATCACTTTTTGGGCGCCTCCCTCCTCGATGTGCCTGGCTGCATCCGGTCTTTTCCGGAACAGCCCTGTCGATTCGATAACGATCGAAACACCAAAATTTCTCCAGGGGAGCTTTCCCGGGTCTTTCTCGGTGAGAACCTTTGTCTTCTTGCCGTTGACGATTATCGCATCTTCTGAGGCCTTGACATCTGCATCCAGTCGTCCGAGCACAGAGTCATACTTGAGAAGATGGGCCAGAGTCTTCGAGTCTGTGATGTCGTTTACCGCAACGATATCGATATCGGGGTCTAGATAAGAAGCACGGAAGACATTTCTGCCGATGCGGCCAAATCCGTTTATTCCAACTTTGATACTCATCGAAAACCTCCTCTTTTTTTTCTTTTTTATAAGCATTATAAGTAACATAAAAAAGCTTATAAATCAACGAAGGATTGGGAAACACTAAGCCTCTTTTTTTCCGTGAAGGCAGATGATGATAAAAGCCAATTATAAGAGTGCTGGTTTCCATCCGTCCTCGCCAAAGACCCTCCCACCCACCGCTATGGGCTTCGGAGGG